>NZ_VLJQ01000001.1:167247-188798 GCF_007829375.1 Nocardioides sp. J9
CGGCCACAACGTCACCAAGGCGCTGGTCGCCCTCGGCCACGACGCGAAGGTGAAGTGGCCCAACGACGTGCTCCTCGGCGACGACCGCAAGGTCGCCGGGATCCTCGTCGAGCGGGTCGAGACGCCCGACGGCCCGGCCGCGATCATCGGGGTCGGGATCAACGTGACGATGACCACCGACGAGCTTCCGGTCGAGACCGCGACCAGCCTCGCCATCGCCGGTCCCGGCACGCCGGACCGCACCCGCGTCCTCGTCGAGGTGGTCAACGCCATCCGCGAGGGGTACGACGTGTGGCAGGCCGGCGGCGACCTCGGCACCGGCCGGCTGGCGACCTCCTACCGCTCGCACTGCGCGACCCTGGGCCGCGAGGTGCGTGTCGACCTCCCCGGCGGCGGCCAGCTGACCGGCACGGCCGTCGACATCGACCCCGACGGGCGGCTGGTCGTGGAGACCGCGTCCGGCACCGAGCGCGTCGGTGCCGGGGACGTCGTCCACGTCCGGGCGACCGGCTGRCGGCACGGCGCTGGSGGCGCGGGKGGGCCGCGCCGAGCGCACGGGACGCCCACGAACCGCGGCGAAGGGTGGGATGATCGTCCCGTGGCCATCTCGAAGAAGCTGCTCAACCCCGGTGAGCGCCTGGTGATCAGCACCCGCCAGCACCCCAAGGCGCTGTTCGTGCCGATCCTGGTGCTGGTCGTCCTCCTGGCGATCGGCGTGGTCGCCGAGGCGAACCTCGACGACACCGGCTTCCAGCAGGTGCTGGGCTGGGTGGTCTGGGCGCTCGTCGCCGCCGGCATCCTGTGGTTCACGGTCCGTCCGTTCCTGGTCTGGCTGACCACCGTGCACGGCTTCACCGACCGCCGGCTGATCACCCGCTACGGCATCCTGACCCGGCGCGGCCACGACATCCCGCTCGCCCGGGTCAGCGACATCTCCATCGAGATCAACCTCATCGACCGGCCGTTCGGCTGCGGCAGCCTGCTCATCGCCGACGCCTCGACGCACGGTCTCGTCCGGCTCAACGACATCCCGCACGTGGAGGCCGCGCAGCGCCAGCTCAACGAGCTGCTGCACGCGCTGCACCAGGGCCCCGCGGTGCGTCGCGACGAAGGTGTCTGACGAGAGCCCCGAGCTGTCCCTCCTCGGGGAGGAGCCGCAGCTCACCGCTGCCGAGGTCGCCGAGCGCGCCGGACTGCCGCTCGGGCGGGCCCGGCGCCTGTGGCGCACCCTGGGCTTCCCCGAGCAGGGCGACGCCCCGGCCTACACCGAGGCCGACGTCGAGGCACTGCGCCTGGTCACCGACCTCGTCGGCGAGGGGATCATCGACTTCGACATCGCCCTCAACGTCGCGCGCGGCGTCGGGCTGAGCATGTCCCGGCTCGCCGACTGGGAGGTGGGCGAGCTCGTCCACCACGTCGACGAGGCCTTCGTCGAGCACGGCGGTGACGAGGACAGCACCCCCGTCGACTGGGTGCTCGAGCGCTTCGGGCAGCGCTTCGAGGAGCTGCTCATCTACGCCTGGCGGCGCCACCTCGCGGCTGCGGTCGCCCGGATGGAGTCGCTGCGCGCGATCGACGCCGACCCGCACACGACCGACCTGAGCGTCGGGTTCGCCGACATCGTCGGGTTCACCGCGCTCTCCAACGAGGTGAGCCGCGACCGGATCGGTGAGCTGGTCGAGATCTTCGAGGCCCGCTGCGGCGACGTCATCGCCCGCGAGAACGGTCGGCTGATCAAGTCCATGGGTGACGCCGTGCTCTACGTCAACGACGACCCGCTGGCCGCCTTCGCGACCGCCGAGGGGATCATCAACGTCATCGGCCGCGACCCGCGGATGCCCGACGTGCGCGTCGGCCTCGCCACCGGCGGTGTCGTGCTCCGGCTCGGCGACGTCTTCGGTCCGCCGGTCAACCTGGCCGCCCGGCTGACCCAGGTGGCCCGCCGGAACCGGATCATCGTCGACCACGCCACGGCCGACCTGCTGCCCGCGGACCAGATCGAGTCCCGGCCGCTGCCGCCGCGCCCGGTCCGCGGTTTCGGCGTCGTGGAGCCGGTCGCCGTGCGCCGTGCCTGACCCCGGCGCTGACCCCGGCCCTGACCCCGGCCCTGACCTGCGGCGATGTGAGTCGGGGAACAGATAGGCAAAATTCTCACCGTTTCGCTACGGCGGCCCGCGCCGGTCCTTAACTTGGGGCCCGTGATCGAGGTGCAGGACGTGCGGGTCGACCCTTCGACCCGTCGCGCATGGCGGGGGGACCGTGAGGTCCTGCTGTCGCGCAAGGAGTTCGACCTCGTGCACGCCCTCATCTCTCGGGCGGGAACGGTCGTGACCCGCGAGGAGCTGATGCGCGAGGTGTGGGGCGTGACCTTCTGGACGTCGTCGAAGACGATCGACGTCCACCTGGGGTGGGTGCGCCGCAAGCTCGGCGACGACACGCGCCACCCCCGGCTGATCACGACGGTGCGCGGCCAGGGGCTGCGCTTCGAGGCCGAGGAGCCGGCCGGCCTCACCGGCACCGCCTGAGCGTCGCGCCGGGCACTCGCGTCGGGCGTCCCGCCTGACGTCTCTCGCCGCGCCGCGCTGGCATAGGGTTCCGCTCGTGCCTGCGACCGAACGTTCCCCGCGCATCGCCGTCATCGGCGGTGGCCAGCTCGCCCGGATGATGGCCCAGCCCGCGATCGCGCTCGGTGTCCCGCTGCGGCTGCTCGCGGAGGCCGAGGGCGTCTCCGCGGCGCAGGTGATCCCCGACCAGCAGGTCGGCGACTACCGCGACCTCGCGACCCTGCGCGCGGTGACCGAGGGCTGCTCGGTGGTCACCTTCGACCACGAGCACGTGCCCACCGAGCACCTGCGCGCCCTCGCCGCCGACGGCGTGGTCGCGCACCCCGGGCCCGAGGCCCTCGTCCACGCGCAGGACAAGGTCGTGATGCGCGAGGCGATGGCGCGCCTCGGCGCCCCGCAGCCGCGCTGGGCCGTCGTGGGGTCGGCCGCCGACGTCGAGGCGTTCGGCCTGCCGTGCGTGCTCAAGACCAGCCGCGGAGGGTACGACGGCAAGGGAGTCTGGTTCGCCCGGACGGCCGACGACGTGGCCGAGGCCCTCGCCACCGCCGAGCAGACCGGCGTGCGCCTGCTCGCCGAGGAGCTCGTCGACTTCCGCCGCGAGCTCTCCGCACTCGTCGCCCGCGCCCCGAGCGGCCAGGCGGCGGCGTACCCGGTCGTCGCGACGCTGCAGGTCGACGGCATCTGCCGCGAGGTCGTCGCCCCGGCGCCCGACCTCGACCCGGAGCTGGCCGCCGGCGCCCAGGAGCTCGCGCTGCGGATCGCCGGCGAGCTCGGCGTCACCGGCATCCTCGCCGTCGAGCTCTTCGAGGCCGTCGACGCCGACGGCACCCCCCGGGTGCTGGTCAACGAGCTCGCGATGCGCCCGCACAACACCGGCCACTGGACCCAGGACGGCGCGGTCACCAGCCAGTTCGAGAACCACCTGCGGGCGGCGCTCGACCTGCCGCTGGGCTCGCCCGAGCCGCGGGCCCGCTGGACGGTGATGGTCAACATCCTCGGCGGTGACAACCCCGACGTCGGCCGGCTCTACGACGGCTACCCGCACGCCCTGGCCCGGGACCCGCGGCTGCGGGTGCACCTCTACGGCAAGGACCTGCGCCCGGGGCGCAAGGTCGGCCACGTCAACACCTTCGGCGACGACCTCGAGGACTGCCTCGAGCGGGCCCGGCACGCGGCGGCCTGGTTCCGGGGCGACCTCGGCAACCATTCCGAGTAGCCCTAGGGTCGTGCCCATGAGTGCGCGTGTGGGCATCGTGATGGGCTCGGACTCCGACTGGCCGGTGATGCAGCTGGCCGCGGAGGCCCTGCAGGAGTTCGACATCGCCTACGAGGCCGACGTCGTCTCCGCCCACCGGATGCCGGAGGAGATGCTCGCGTACGGCAAGGAGGCCGCCGGCCGCGGCCTGTCGGTGATCATCGCCGGTGCCGGCGGCGCCGCCCACCTGCCCGGCATGCTCGCGGCCGTCACGCCCCTGCCGGTGATCGGCGTGCCCGTGCCGCTGAAGTACCTCGACGGCATGGACTCCCTGCTCTCGATCGTGCAGATGCCGGCCGGCGTCCCGGTCGCGACCGTCGCCATCGGCGGGGCCCGCAACGCCGGCCTGCTGGCCGTGCGCATCCTCGCCGCCACCGACCCTGCGCTGCAGCAGCGGATGACCGGGTTCCAGGCCGACCTGAAGGCCGCCGCCGAGGCGAAGGGTGCCGTGGTCCGCGGCCACGGAGGCTGATCTCCCGATGGTCCCGCGGGTGGCGCCGCTGCGACCGGGCCGCCTCGTCGGGATCGACGTGGCGCGCACCGTCGCGCTGCTCGGGATGATCGCCACCCACGTCCTCGACGGCCGTACGGCGAGCGGCGACCTCACCCTCGTCCAGTCGGTGGCCGGCGGCCGGGCCTCGGCCCTGTTCGCCGTGCTCGCCGGGGTCAGCATCGCGCTGATCAGCGGAGGCACCGAGCCGGTCCGCGGGGCCGAGCGCACCCGCACGGTCCTCGGCCTGGCTGCCCGTGCGGTGCTGGTCGCGGCGATCGGGCTGGTCCTCGGCGGCCTCGAGACCGGGCTGGCGATCATCCTCGCCTACTACGGCGTCCTGTTCCTGCTCGGCCTGCCGTTCGTCGCGCTGCGCGCCCTGCCGCTGGCGGTGCTCGCCGGGGTCTGGCTCGTGGTCGCGCCCGTCGTGTCCCACCTCGTGCGCCCCGAGCTGCCCGAGCGGGTCTACGAGAGCCCCGACCTGGGCCGGCTGGCGGAGCCGGGGCCGTTGCTGGCGGACCTGCTGCTGTCGGGCTTCTACCCGGCGCTGCCGTGGCTGGCCTACCTGCTGGCCGGGATGGCGATCGGCCGCACCGACCTGTCCGGCTGGCGCACGCCGCTGCGGCTCGCGGCCGCCGGGGCCGGGCTCGCGGTCGTCGCGACCGCGGTGTCCCGGCTGTTCACCGCGTCCCTTGAGGTGCGCACCGTGCTGGTGCCGTACCGGGTGACGACGGAGGAGCAGGTGCTGCGGATCCTCGCCGACAGCCAGCACGGGAGCACCCCGACCGGCGGCGCCTGGCAGTGGCTGCTCGTCGTGTCACCGCACTCCGCGACCCCGCTCGACCTCGCGCACACCATCGGCACGTCGATGGCGGTGATCGGGGTGGCGCTCGTCCTCGTCGCGGTGCTGCCGCGGTGGGGGCGCGCCGGGCTGGCCGTCGTGGCCGGCGCCGGCGCGATGCCGCTGTCGCTCTACACGCTGCACGTGGTGATGCGCACGCCCGAGGTCTGGCCCGCCGAGGTGGAGGGCAGCTTCGGCCAGCACGTGCTCGTCGTGCTCGGGACCGGGGCGGTGTTCGCCCTGCTCGGCCGGCGCGGGCCGCTGGAGTGGGTCGTCGGCTGGCCGGGGCGGCGGCTGCGGCGGGGGAGGGTCAGGCCCCTCGACGCCACTCGATCTTCGGGCACGTGTCCATGACCATCGGCACGCCCGCGGCGGTGGTGCGCTCGAAGGCGTCGTGGTCGATCACGCCGAGCTGGAACCACACGCCCTTCGCGCCGATCGCGACGGCCTGGTCGGCGAACTGGCCGGCCTCCTCCGATCGCCGGAACACGTCGACGACGTCGACCGGGAAGGGCACGTCGGCCAGCGACGCGTAGCCCTCCTCGCCGAGGACCTCGGAGGGCCCGTCGGGGGAGCCGAACACGGGGTGGATCGGCACGATCTTCTTGCCGTCGGCCTGGAGGGCCGCAGCGATGTCGTACGCCGTGCGGTTGGGGTTGCCCGAGAGGCCGACGATCGCCCAGGTCCCGCACTCCTCGAGCATGAAGTCGATGGCGTCACGGGACAGGTGGAGCGGTGCGGTGGTCATGGGGGTCCAACTCAGCCGCGGCCCGTTTTCTTCCTCGCCCCGCGCGGCGTGAGCGCCTCGCGCACCTGGCGCACCACCTGCTCGACGTCGGTCGAGCCGCTGGTGATCACGATCGTGGGCCGCTCCGGGGTGCCCCCGGCGTGCAGCAGGGTGAGCGCCAGGCCGAGGGCCGGGCCGAGCAGCGCCTCGGGGTCGTCGGTGTCGCCGCGCAGCCAGCGCCGCAGCACGTGGTTGTGCGCGATGACCACCGAGGAGGCCACCAGCTCCGCGCGCAGCGCCCCGTCCGGCTCCGACTCCAGCCACGCGTGGATGTGCTGCGAGAACAGCCGCACGTAGCGCTGCACGCTCGCGACCTCGCGGTCGCGGATCGCCGGCACCCTGCTGGAGAGCCGGTAGCGCGCCCGCGCGGTCTCGCCCTCCGCGAGGTACTGCGCGAGGACCATCCCGGTCGCCTCCCGCAACGCGGTCTCCGCCCCGGACGGCGCCGCGGTCGCGAGCCGGCCGGCCACCCGCCCGAGCAGGGCGTCGTGGTCGGGGAGCACCACGTCCTCCTTGCCGCGGAAGTGGCGGAAGAAGGTGCTGCGGCCCGTCCCGGCGCGAGCGGCGATGTCGTCGACCGTCGTGGCGTCGTACCCCTGGGCCTCGAAGAGCTCGAACGCGGCGGCGACCAGGCGGTCGCGGGTGGAGGCGGGCACGGGCTGAGGCTAGCTCGACGAAACGCAGTCTCGCTAGTACGATACTGAGTACCACTCGATTCCGATCCACAGGAGTGCCGCGTGAGCGACTACCCGATGTACGCCCTCTCCGAGGAGCACCTGGCCATCCGCGAGGCCGTGCGCGCCGTCTGCGACGCCAAGGTCGCGCCTTTCGCCGCCGAGGTCGACGAGGAGGCCCGCTACCCGCGCGAGGCCCACGAGGCACTCCAGGCAGCGGACTTCCACGCCCCGCACGTTCCCGAGGAGTACGGCGGTGCCGGCGCCGACGCGCTCGCCACCGTGATCGTGATCGAGGAGGTCGCCCGCGCCGACGTCTCCGCCTCGCTGATCCCCGCCGTGAACAAGCTCGGCTCCCTGCCGGTCATGATCGGCGGCGGCGAGGAGATCAAGAAGAAGTACCTCTCGAAGCTCGCTGCCGGCGAGGGTGGCTTCTCCTACTGCCTCTCCGAGCCCGACGCCGGCTCCGACGCCGCGAACCAGAAGACCCGCGCGGTGCGCGACGGCGACGGCTGGGTGCTCAACGGCACCAAGCGGTGGATCACCAACGCCGGTGAGTCGGAGTTCTACACCGTGCTCGCGATGACCGACCCGGAGAAGCGCAGCAAGGGGATCTCCGCCTTCGTCGTCGAGAAGTCCGACGAGGGCGTCTCCTTCGGTGCCCCGGAGAAGAAGCTCGGCATCAAGGGCTCGCCGACCCGCGAGGTCTACTTCGACAACGTGCGGCTGCCCGCCGACCGCCTCATCGGCGAGGAGGGCAAGGGCTTCGAGTACGCCATGAAGACCCTCGACCACACCCGCATCACCATCGCCGCCCAGGCCGTCGGCGTCGCCCAGGGCGCCCTCGACTACGCGCTCGGCTACGTCAAGGAGCGCCAGCAGTTCGGCAAGCCGATCGCCGACTTCCAGGGCCTGCAGTTCATGCTCGCCGAGATGGGCATGAAGGTAGAGGCCGCCCGCCAGCTCACCTACGCGGCCGCCGGTCGCTCCGAGCGCGGCGACGCCGACCTGACCTTCTTCGGCGCCGCGGCCAAGTGCTTCGCCTCCGACGTGGCCATGGAGGTCACCACCAACGCCGTGCAGGCGCTCGGTGGCTACGGCTACACCCGCGACTACCCGGTCGAGCGGATGATGCGCGACGCGAAGATCACCCAGATCTACGAGGGCACCAACCAGGTGCAGCGCATCGTGATGGCACGGCAGCTCCTTGCTGGGGTTCAATCGGAGCTCTGACCTGCGGGTTTGCGGGCAGAGCGACGGAGGAGTCCCTCTGATTGTGCCCGAGTTCTGCGCTGACGCATTGGCACTGAGAGGCGCTTCGAGGCACCGTCAGGCACCTGCTGTGTGTCGCTTGTGTGTCACTTGTGTGTCACTGCGGAGCGCCCGGACCGAGCTCGGCCGCTCCGCTTTTTCGTCCGAGTGCCTAGGTCGGAACCGGGGCTGCCCGGGGGACTGCTGAACGAAGACGGCGGATCGCCGAACGGGAGGTCGCCGTGAGCGAGTTGAGACGGACCTTGGCGCAGGCAGAGGGCGAGTACGAGGCGATGCGGTAGGCCAACCGAGAGTTGGCCCGACAGTCGATGTGCCCCGTCGACTAGGGCGTGTCTCCTAAGTCGCGAGCCAGATGGTGATGGCGCGTAGGACGACCGCGCCCCGATAGACGACTGCGAGCTTGTCGTAGCGGGTGGCGATGCCACGCCATTGCTTGTGGTCGTTGAAGGACCGCTCGACCACGTTGCGCCGCTTGTAGACGGCCGGGTCGAACCCGGGCGGGCGCCCGCCCCGTGAGCCACGACGTCGGCGGTTTGCGACCTCGTCACCGCGTTGAGGGATCACGGTGCGCACGCGCCTGCTGCGCAAGATCGCGCGGTTCGAGCGTGAGGAGTAGGCCTTGTCGCCGATCACCGCGTCCGGGCGCGTGCGTGGCCGTCCCGGACCGAGCCGCTTCACCGCGAGGTCGGCCAGCAAGAACTTGAGCATCGGGGCATCGCCCGCCTGGCCGGCGGTCAGGCCGATGACCAGCGGCCGCTTGCGACCGTCGACGAGTTGATGGATCTTGGTCGACAACCCGCCACGGGAGCGGCCGATTGCGTGATCGGGAGGCTCGTGAGCAGGGTCGGCGGCCGAGTTCTTGTAGTTCGACTCAGCCCCCTGTGAGGCCCGCAGGACGCTCAACACGCGACAACGTGGTGGCGTGCTGATGGGTGCGGTTGATCGTGGCGTCGATCGACACAGTCCAGTCGACCTCGCCAGCGGCGTCCGCCTCGGCGATGAGATGGGCGTGGATCCGGTCCCAGGTGCCATCACGGCTGAACCGGCGGTGTCTCTTCGAGACCGTCTGGTGCGGTCCGAAGCACTCCGGAAGGTCACGCCAGCTGATCCCTGTCCGGAGCCGGTAGATGATCCCCTCGATCACCTGCCGGTGATCGCGAAACGGACGGCCGCGCTGGCCGTCCGAGGACGGCATCAACGGCTCGATCCGCTCCCACTGAGCGTCCGAGAGCACCGCAACACGAGACATGCACGCAGCAAATCAGTCAACGGCACTCAGATTAAGGAGCCGCGCCCTAGGTGTGGTGCTCAGGCACGTTGGTCGAGATCCTGCGACGATACGGTCTGACCTGTAGATGGACGAACGCCTCCCCGGTGTGGAGTGGAGCTGTCTAGGAACCGCTCCGGCACCGCAGGAGGCCTTCGTGTCACACGCTACCCATGCCGACGCAGCCCTGACGCCGCGCGCCCGGCTCAGGCTCGCGCGCCTCGTCCGTCGATCAGGGCTGGCCGCCAGCTCGTGCGGCCGAGCGCTACGACGTCTCGTAGCGGACCGCGAAGAAGTGGGCGGATCGCTACCGCGTCGAGGTTCCCGCGTGGCCAGCGCTCTGATGAACCCGTGCGCCTGGTCGACCTCCTGCTGGCCGAGGTGGGCGAGCGCGCCGAGCTGCTACAGCTCGGCCTCGTCGACGAGGCGGGGCGGGCTCGACGCTCTTGGACGAGGTGGGGGTGACGACGGTCGGGGTGTCGAAGCCGACCTCGCCGGCGAGCCGGACCGTGGCGTTGCTGGTCGACCGCTGCGCGATCCAGCCACGCTGGATCGAGTTGTCACGCGGGTCGAACAGCTTGCCGTCCCCTGCCGTCCCCTCGACCGTGGCGGCGATCGCCAGGGTGCCGATCTTCGTGGCGGTGATCGTGAACGGCACCGCACGGGTGCCCGAGGACGTCAGCACGGCCGGCCGGTGACCTGGTCGTGGTCTACCAGCTCGTGCAGTGGGTCGCGCCGACCGATCCTCAGTACGCCGGCTGAGGGGCCCGGTCCCGGCCGGCGGCGAGCACCGCCGCGCCGATCGCCCCCGCGTCGTTGCCAAGGGCGGCGGCCGTGATCGGGGTCCGGATGTCGATGTGGGGGAGGAACTCTCCGGCGCTGGCACTCACGGCGCCCCCGACGACGATCAGGTCGGGGGCGAGGAGCGCCTCAAGATGGAGATAGTACGTCGTGAGCCGCTCCGCCCAGGACCGGTAGCTCAGCTTCTCGCGGTGCAGCGCCGACGTCGCCGCTCGGTGCTCGGCCGGGCACCCGTCGACCTCGACGTGACCGAGCTCGGTGTTCGGCAGCAGGGTGCCGTCGAGGAGGAGGGCGCTGCCGATGCCCGTACCGAGCGTGGTGACGAGGACGACCCCGGCCCGGCCGCACGCCGCGCCGAAGGCTGCCTCCGCGACGCCCGCGGCATCGGCGTCGTTGACGACATGCACCGGCCCCGGGACGAGGTCGGCGAGCGCCGAAAGGGCGTCGAAGCCGACCCAGGCGGGGTCGATGTTCGCCGCCGTGCGCACCACCCCGTCGCGGACGACACCGGGCAGGGTGACGCCGATCGGTGTGCCGGGCGCCGGGGCCAGGGCGCGGGCGAGTCCGACCACCTCGGCGAGCACGCGGGATGGGCTGGCTGGCCGGGGGGTGGCGATCGTCGCCCGCGGGGCGACGAGGCCGCCGGTGGCGGGGGCGACGAGGGCGGCCTTGATCGTCGTACCACCCACGTCGACGCCCACGGCGCAGTCGGGAAGTGCAGTCATGGCGCTGAGGGTAGGGAGCGGGCGGACGGGTCGCAAGGCGTTTGCTGCAACTTGCGGAAATCTTGCAGAATGCCGCGACGAACCACTAGCGTCCTGGCCATGTCCCTCCCCGCAGCGCCCGCCGCGTCGTCCGACTGGTGGCGCCACGCCGTCATCTACCAGGTCTACCCGCGCAGCTTCGCCGACGGCGACGGCGACGGGATCGGTGACCTCGCGGGCGTCCGCTCGCGGCTGCCGTACCTGCGCGACCTCGGGGTCGACGCCGTCTGGCTCTCGCCGTTCTACGCCTCGCCCCAAGCCGACGCCGGCTACGACGTGTCGGACTACCGACGGGTCGACCCCATGTTCGGTGACCTCGCGGATGCCGCGGGACTCATCGAGGACGCCCACGAGCTCGGGCTCCGGGTGATCGTCGACCTGGTGCCCAACCACTGCTCCGACCAGCACGACTGGTTCCAGCGGGCGCTGCGCGCCGGCCCGGGGTCGACCGCGCGCAAGCGCTTCCACTTCCAGCCGGGGCGCGGCCAGCAGGGCGAGCTGCCTCCCAACGACTGGGAGTCCGTCTTCGGCGGGCCGGCGTGGACCCGGGTGCCGGACGGCGAGTGGTACCTCCACCTCTTCGCCCCGGAGCAGCCGGACCTCAACTGGGACCACCCGGCGGTGCACGACGAGTTCCGCTCGGTCCTGCGCTTCTGGCTCGACCTGGGTGTCGACGGCTTCCGGATCGACGTCGCCCACGGCCTGGTCAAGGCACCGGGGCTGCCCGACGTCGGCGGCTCGGAGCAGTCGAAGCTGCTCGGCAACCTGGCGACGCCGTACTTCGACCAGGACGGGGTCCACGAGATCTACCGCGACTGGCGCCGGGTCCTCGACGAGTACGACGGCGAGCGGATCTTCGTCGCCGAGGCCTGGACCCCGACGGTCCAGCGGGCCGCGCGGTACGTCCGCAGCGACGAGCTCCACCAGGCGTTCAACTTCCCCTACCTGTGCACCGACTGGGACGCCGACGCGCTGCGGGGGATCGTCGACCTGACGCTGGAGGCCATGGGCGAGGTCGGCGCGCCGGCGACGTGGGTGCTGTCCAACCACGACGTGACCCGCCACGCCACCCGGTTCGCGAACCCTCCCGGCCTCGGCATCCAGATGGTGACGCCGGGCGACCGGCAGCTGGGTCTGCGGCGGGCACGGGCGGCGACGCTGCTCATGCTCGGCCTGCCCGGCTCGGCCTACGTCTACCAGGGCGAGGAGCTCGGCCTGCCCGACGTCACCGACCTGCCGGACGAGGTGCGCGCCGACCCGTCCTTCCACCGCGCCGACGGCCAGGACGGCTTCCGGGACGGCTGCCGGGTGCCGATCCCGTGGTCCGGCGCCGCCGCGCCGTACGGCTTCGGGCCCCAGGACGGCGGTCCCAGCTGGCTGCCCCAGCCCGACGAGTGGGCCGACCTCAGCGTGGAGGCGCAGACGGGCGTCGACGGCTCCACCCTCGAGCTCTACCGCTCGGCACTCGCCACCCGCCGCGCGCACGCGTCACTGCAGGGGGGCGAGCTCGCCTGGCTGGACGCCCCGGCGGGCGTCCTCGCCTTCCGCCGGACCTCCGGTGGGGGTGCCCCGGTGGTGGTCACCGCCAACACCACGGGGGACCATGTGCGCATGGCCGTCCCCGGTGAGCTCCTCCTCGCCTCCTCTCCCGTCGAGCTCGCGGACGGCGGCGCCGTGCTGCCGCCGGACACCACCGCCTGGTGGGCCGTCTGAGCCACGACAGGGGACCGAGGGCCATGGACCAGCCGCGTCTGCTCGACATCGCCAGCCACGCCGGAGTCAGCGAGGCCACCGTCTCGCGGGTGCTGAACGGCAAGGCGGGAGTGTCGGCGGGGACGCGGAAGGCCGTGCTCGCGGCACTCGACGAGCTCGGCTACGAGCGCTCGGGCCGCCCCCAGCGGTCGCGTGCGGGGCTGGTGGGCCTGATCATCCCGGAGCTGAGCAACCCGATCTTTCCCGCCATGGCCCAGGTCATCGAGCAGCACCTCGCCCGGCACGCCCTCATCCCGGTGCTGTGCACCCAGACGCCGGGCGGCGCCACCGAGGGCGAGCTCGTCGATCTCCTGGTCGAGCGCGACGTCACCGGGATCGTCTTCGTGTCCGGGGTGCACGCCGACATGTCCGCGGACCACACGCGCTACGCCCGCCTGACGGCGAGCGGCGTGCCGTTCGTGCTCATCGACGGCTACAGCGAGCAGATCTCGGCCCCCGTCGTGTCGGCGGACGACGTCGCGGCGATGCGGATGGCCGTCGAGCACCTCGTCGAGCTCGGCCACGAGCGGATCGGGCTCGCGCTCGGACCGGACCGCTTCGTGCCGGTGGTCCGCAAGGTGGCCGGGTTCACCGAGGCGATGGCGGCCCGCGGGCTGCCGCCCGGCCGTGTGCAGCACTCGCTCTTCACGCTCGAGGGCGGTCGCGCGGCGGCCGACGCCCTCCTCGACGACGGCTGCACGGCGATCGTCTGCGGCAGCGACATCATGGCCCTCGGCGCCGTTCGCGCGGTTCGGGCGCGCGGCCTCGACGTGCCGCGGGACGTGTCGGTCGTCGGGTTCGACGACAGCCCGATGACCGCTTTCACCGATCCGCCGCTGACCACGATCCGCAAGCCGGTCGAGGCAATGAGCACCGCCGCGGTCGACGCTCTCGTCGACGAGATCCGGGGCAGCACCGCGCACCGGACCGAGTTCCTGGTCCAGCCCGAGCTGGTCCTGCGCGGCTCGACCGGTCGCCCTAGCGACCGCCCGGGTCTGCAGGACTGAGCAGCTCGTCCAGCGCCGGGTGCAGGTGCCGGCTCCCGAGCACCCGGGCGGCCGACCTCGCTCCCGCGGCGAGCGCCTCGGGGAGCTCGGCACCGGCCAGGTGGGCATCGAGCACGCCGGCGAAGAACGCGTCGCCCGCGCCGTTGGTGTCGACCACCTCCACGGGCACCGCCGCCACGCGGTGGACGCGTCCGGACCGCTCCACCGCGATCGCGCCCTCGGCGCCGAGGGTGCACACGGCGAAGGCCGCGCCGTGGCGCAGGCAGCGGGCCAGGAGGTCGAGCGGGTCGGACGTGGCGTCGCCGTTCACGAAGACCGCGTCGGCCGCCTCGAGGAAGGGCTGGTGGAAGTCCGCCCGGCCGTCGTGGTCGTGGAGGTCGGTCCAGATCGGCCGACCCGCGGCGCGAGCGGTCGGCAGCAGGCGTCGTGGCTCCGCCCCCAGGTCGAGTACGACGACCGCGGACCCGGCCATCAGCTCCCGCACCGCGCGGTCGTGCTCCTCGTCGTCCGGTCCGGCCGGAGGGTGGGCCAGGTAGATGGACACCCGCTCGCCCGCGGGGGTCATCAGGTTGAGGTGCTGCTCGGTCACGTCGGCCGGCTCGGCACGTACCTGCACGCCCGCCGCGGTCAGGACCGACCGGACCAGCTCGCCGGCGGGGTCGTCGGCCAGCTGGGTGGACAGCACCACCTCGCGACCGGCCCCGGCGAGCGAGAGCGACTTGCCGGCCGACGTACCGCCGACGGTGTGCCAGGCGTGCCTCGCGACGACCGTGTGGGGGACCGGCTCGGGGAGCCGGTCGAGCAGCACGATCCGGTTCCACGAGGCGGGCCCCACCACCAGGACGCGCCCGGACACGTCGTCGGTCAGCCCCGCGGCAGCGCCTCGCCGGTCTCCGGCGAGAACGCGTGCAGGCGCTCCGGCAGGATCCGGAAGTGCACCCGGCTGCCCTTCTCCGGCACGCTGCGCGGCGCGACCTTGGCGACCAGCTGAGGGTCGCGCAGGGTGGCACCCTCGAGCGTGCCGTAGAGGAAGGCCTCGGAGCCGAGCTCCTCGGCGACGAGGACCTCGACGGCGAAGGCGTCGGTCGCGTCGGCCGTCGCCAGCTCCAGCGCCTCCGGCCGGAAGCCGAGGACGACCTCGTCGGACGTGAGCGCGGCTCGCGTCTCCCGCGACAGCGGCACCCGCGCCCCGCCGACGACGGCGCTCTCGCCGTCGACCCGGAAGGTGCCGAGGTTCATGGCCGGCGAGCCGATGAAGCCGGCGACGAAGGCGTTGGCCGGCCGGTCGTAGAGCTCGAGCGGGGCGGCCACCTGCTGGAGGAGGCCGTCCTTGAGGACCGCCACCCGGTCGCCCATCGTCATCGCCTCGACCTGGTCGTGGGTGACGTAGACGGTCGTGATCCCGAGCCGGCGCTGCAGCGCCGCGATCTGGGTGCGGGTGGACACCCGGAGCTTGGCGTCCAGGTTGGACAGCGGCTCGTCCATGAGGAAGACCTGCGGCTCCCGGACGATCGCGCGCCCCATGGCGACGCGCTGGCGCTGTCCGCCGGACAGGGCCTTCGGCTTGCGGTCGAGGTAGGGCTCGAGGTCCAGCACGCGCGCCGCGTCGGCGACCCGCGCGGCGATCTCGGACTTGGCGACGCCGGCGATCTTGAGGGCGAAGCCCATGTTCTCGCCCACGGTGAGGTGGGGGTAGAGGGCGTAGCTCTGGAAGACCATGGCGATGTCGCGGTCCTTGGGGCGCAGGTGCGTGACATCGCGGTCGCCGATCCGGATCGAGCCGGACGTGACGTCCTCCAGGCCGGCGAGCATCCGCAGGCTGGTGGACTTGCCGCAGCCCGACGGGCCGACCAGGACGAGGAACTCGCCGGGCCGGACCTCCAGGTCGAGGCTGTCGACGGCGGGCGTGGTCGCGCCGGGGTAGACCCGGGTGGCGGAGTCGAAGACGACAGGGGTGGACATCGGGGGCTCCTAACCCTTGGTGCCACCGGCGGTGAGCCCGGCGACGAGGTGTTTCTGTGCGAAGTAGAAGACGAGGGAGGCCGGCAGCATGATCAGCACCGCGCCTGCCGTGAGCAGGTCCCACTGCGGGTTGAACTGCGGCACGAACTGCTGGAGACCGGCACCCAGGGTCAGCTTGTCGTCGCTGAGGATGAAGGCGATCGCGTAGGCGACCTCGCCCCACGCGGTCAGGAACGTGTAGAAGGCGGTGACGGCCAGCCCCGGTCGCGCCAGCGGGAGGATCACGTACCAGAACGTCTTGAACGGTCCCAGCCCGTCGATCGCCGCGGCCTCGTCGAGGTCGCGGGGGATCGTGTCGAAGTAGCCCCGCAACATCCACGTGCAGAAGGGCACGGCGACCGTGCAGTACGCGATGACCAGCGACGCCTTGGTGTCGATCAGGTTCAGCGACGCCATGATCGTGTAGATCGGGACGATCAGGATGGCGACCGGGAACATCTGCGTGATCAGGAAGACCCACATCAGGCCGCGCTTGCCCGGGAAGTTGAACCTGCTCAGCGCGTAGCCGGCGGTCGCCGACATGGCCATGCCGACGACCATCGTGAACGCGGCGACGATGACCGAGTTGAGGAACCACGTGGGGAAGTTCGTGTCGAACAGCACCCGCTGGTAGTTGTCGAGCGTCGGCTGGTCGATCAGCGTCACCTCGCTGGACTGGATCGCGCTCTTCGGCTTCAGCGAGGCCAGGAACACCCACACCACGGGGAAGAGCGCGATCACGACCGCGGTGAGGAGGGTGGCGTGCAGGGCGAGCGAGGCGCCGACGCTGCGCTCCTCGCGGCCACGGGGACGAGCGGGACGGGGGGTCACCAGACTTCTCCTCGGCTCCGGAGGACTCGGCGGTACATGGCGGCGTACACGACCAGCAGGGAGAGGATCAGGACGCCGTACGTCGCCGCGAGCGAGTAGTTGCGCAGGCCCTCGAAGGCCGCGCGGAAGGCCCCGGTCACCAGGATCTCGGTCTCTCCCGCGGGCTCGCCGCCGGTGACGAAGAAGATGATCGGGAACATGTTGAAGGTCCAGATGGTGCCGAGCAGGATCACGGTCGAGCTGACCGGTCGCAGGCCCGGGAGGGTCACGTTGCGGAAGCGCTGCCAGGGCGAGGCGCCGTCCATCTCCGCCGCCTCGTAGAGGTCGGAGGGGATCGCCTGCAGCCCGCCGAGGATCGCGACCATCATGAACGGCACACCCAGCCACACATTCGTGACGATCGCCGCGAACATCGCGGTCCACCGGTGGTTGAACCAGTCGACCGGGTCGATGCCGAGGTCGATCAGGACCGAGTTGACCAGCCCGAACCGCGGGTTGAACAGGAACTTCCATGCGAAGGCGCTCACGAAGGCCGGGACGGCCCACGGCACGATGAGAAGCACGCGGTAGAGACTCCGCCCGCGGAACCTCCGGTTGAGCAGGACCGCGAGGCCGAGCCCGATCGTGTAGTGGAAGAACACGCAGGCCGTCGTCCACACGATCGTGTTGGTGAAGAGCAGCCAGAACTTGCCGCGCTCGCCGGTCAGGAGGTCGACGTAGTTGTCGAGGCCGACGAACTGGGCGCGGTCGGGGTTGTCGACGCACTCCTCGCCGCCACCGAGGGTCTTGGTGCAGATGACGTCGCGGTTGTTCGACTCGTTGAGGTCGGTGAAGGACTGGAAGATGCCCTGGAAGAGCGGGTAGAGGACCAGCGCCCCGAGCACGATCACGGTGGGCAGCACCATCGCCCACGCGTACCAGTGCCGGTCGAGGAGCCGCCGGACCCGGCCCCGGGCGGCGGGGGCGGGGCCCGGCTCGTGGCCGGGCCCCGCGGAGGTCGCCGTGGTCACGGCAGGTCGTAGTCCGGGACGACGTCGGACTTGAACGTGTCGGCGGTCTGGTCGAGGACCTTGGCCGGGTCCTCGCCCTTCACCAGCACCCGGGTGGCCATCTCGTCGAGCGGTGCGAAGAACAGCCCGCCCTCGGGGATCCACGGCCGGGCGACCGAGACGTCGAGCGCCGCCTTCCAGGCGGTGACGCTCTGGTTGTCCGAGATCAGGTCGTAGGCGCCCTCGTTGGTGGGCAGCAGGCCGAGCTCGTCGGCGAGGAAGGCCTCCGACTCCGCCGACGTCATGAACTGGATGAAGGCGGTGGCCGCGTCGGCCTTGGCCTCGTCCATGCCGGAGTAGACGACGTAGTTGTGGCCGCCGACCGGCGCGCCCGCGCCGGCGGAGCCGCCCGGGACCGGGGCGATGCCGAGGTTCTCGAAGCCGCCGAACTTCGGGTCGTTGGAGATGTTGGCGACCTCCCACGGCCCGTTGATGATCATGCCGACCTTGCCCTCCTTGAAGAGGGTCATCATCGTCCCGTAGGAGTCGTTGGCGTCCGGCTTCGGAGCGGCGCCCGACGTCACCAGGTCCTGGGCGACCTTGATGCCGGCCTTGTTCTCGTCCGAGGCGACCTCGATGGTCTTCGCCTCGGTGTCGACGAGGTCACCGCCCTCGCCGTACATGAACGGGAGGAGGAAGTAGCCGGCGCTGTTGACGTAGATGCCCTCGACGCCCGCCTTCGCCTTCAGCTGCGCAGCGGCGTCCTCGACCTCGTCCCACGTGGTCGGCGCCTGCTCGATGCCGGCCTTCTCGAAGAGCTCCTTGTTGTACATCAGGCCGAGGGTGTCGGTGACCTGCGGGACGCCGTAGGTCTTGCCGTCGTACACGTTGGAGGAGAGCGGGGTCTCGAGGTAGTCGTTGTCCTCGAGCAGGGGCGTGCCGTCGAGGGCGTAGAGGTGCCCGGCGGCCGCGAACTCCGGCACCCAGGCGACCTCGGCGCGCAGGATGTCGGGGGCGCCCTGTCCGGCCTCGGCGGCGGTCTTGAACTTGTTCTGCGCCTCGCCGAACGGGACGGACTGGTAGTTGATCGTGACGTTCGGGTACTCCGCGTTGAACTTCTTGATCAGCTCCTTGAACGCAGGCGCCTCGTTGGTCGGGTCCGAGGTGTCCCACCAGGTCAGCTCGGCCGACAGCGAGGCCGGGTCGACGTCGTTCGAGGACTTCTTGTCGTCGCTCTCGCTGTCCCCGCCGCCACAGGCGGACAGGACGAGGGCGAGGGCAGCGATGCCGGCAGCGGGCAGCGTGCGGCGCATGGTGCTCCTTGGGGTGAGCGCGAATGGGAAGAGGCAGCCGTCTGTGACGGCAGTCACGGACCGTAGCAACGATTTGCAGAATCTGGAAGCCCTTGCGGTGATGTTGCAAGCGGTGTTGGATGAGCCCATGGGCACGCTCACGGACATCGCCGGGGAGGCCGGCGTCAGCGAGGCGACGGTCAGCCGGGTTCTCAACGACAAGCCCGGCGTGAGCGAGAGCGCCCGCCAGGCGGTCCTGGTCGCCCTCGACGTGCTGGGCTTCGAGCGGCCGGCGAAGCTGCGCCGCCGCAGCGGTGGCCTCGTCGGGCTCGTCGTGCCCGAGCTCGACAACCCGATCTTCCCGGCCTTCGCCCAGGTCATCGAGGACGCGCTCGCCCGCCGGCGCTACACCCCGGTGCTGTGCACGCAGTCGCCCGGCGGCATCTCCGAGGACGAGTACGTCGAGTCGCTGCTCGACCACGGTGTCGCCGGGATCATCTTCGTGTCGGGCCGTCATGCGGACACCTCCGCAGACCACGAGCGCTACCGCTCGCTGGTGGAGCGGGGCATGCCGGTGGCCTTCATCAACGGCTACGCCGAGGACGTCGACGCGCCCTTCCTGTCGACCGACGACGCCGCCGCGATGGAGCTGGCCGTCGCGCACCTCGTGCAGCTGGGCCACCGCCGGATCGGGTTGGCGACCGGACCCTCGCGGTTCGTGCCCTCGCGCCGCAAGCGGGCCGGCTTCACCGATGCGGTGCGACGCCTGCTCGACCTGTCGGAGGAGGAGGCGGTCTCGTGGGTGGAGGAGGGACTGTTCACCGTCGAGGGGGGCGCGGCCGCCGCCCGCAGCCTGGTCGAGCGCGGTGCGACCGGCATCGTCTGCGCGTCCGACCTGATGGCGATGGGTGCGGTCCGCGGTGTCCGCGACCTCGGGCTCGCGGTGCCCGACGACGTGTCGGTGGTGGGCTTCGACGACTCGATCCTGATCGGCTTCCTCGACCCGCCGCTGACGACGGTGCGCCAGCCGGTGCAGCCGATGTGCGCGGCCGCGGTGGCGGCGGTGGCGGATGCCATCGTGGGTGAGCCGATCCCGTCGAAGGAGTACATGTTCAAGCCGGAGCTGGTCGTGCGCCGCTCGACCGGGCCCGGCCCGGCGTCCGGCCAGCGCCAGGGTTAGGTCCGGGCTACTGCCGCAGCCGGGGGTCCTGGGGCGGGTCGTCGTACGGCTGGGGGCAGTGAGCGCCGATCGCCTCGCGGCGCAGCTCGAAGTGCCAGCCATGTTCGGACCGCATGTCAAGCTCTTTGCCCCGTCGGCGGTGTCGTCGTACACCACTCTCGTGGACTCCACTATCGTGCCTCAGTGCCAGCAGCTCATTGATGCGCAGGCCGGTGGCAAAGGCCAGCAGAACCAAGCGTTCACCGTAACGAGGGTAAACCTCCTCGAACGCTGCCGCGTACGCCTCGATGTCCGAGACCTTCGGGCAGGTAGCGAACAGGTACCGCTTCGACGCCGCGGCCTTGCGAATCTGCGCACGTTTGCGGGCCTTCTTGACGATCTTTCGGCGACGACGTGGGTCGCCGAACGGCTCGGAGGATGCGAAATAGCCCCGGTCGACGGCCCACTCCATGAGAACGCCGAGCGTCCGTGCGATGTTCTTGATCGTGGACTCGGAAGCCTTCTCGGCGTTGGCGTGGTCGAAGATGGCTGCCCAATGGCGGATGTCCACATCCAGGCAGCGCAATGCGCCAATTTTCGCGGGAACCCAAGTGTTCCAGTTCGACTTGTACTGGCGGATGCTGCCTTCGGGTTCATCGGCCGTTCTCATCGCGGCGAGCATGTCCTGCATGACCTGGTCGAGCGTTGAGTTCGCCCGAGGGCCGAGGCCGTGGGCGCGGGCTAGCAGGGCGCGCAGTTCCGCAGCGCGAACCTCTGCCTTGGCCCGAGTCCCGCATCGCTGTTGGACCCGCTCTCCCACACCAGGCTTGCCGCCGGTCCAGTACCAGATCCTGCCGTCCGCGTAGACGCGGACGGGATCATCATCACGGCGCTTGGTCTTGGGCTCTGTGGACACGCTGGGCCCCCTTGGCCTTCTTCGTGGCCTTGGGCTGGACCTTGTCTTCCGCCGCGTCGTCGGCGAAATGGCATGACGCCGTCGGCGCGGGGTCCATCCAGCGGCGGATCGTCGCCGGGCTCCAACGGGGGGGGGACTTGCCGAGCATGACGGGAGCAGGAAACGTCTTGTCCTCGCGGCGCAAGTCCGCCAGGTGCCGGAGGCTGATCTCCAGCATCTCGGCCAAGGTGGTGGGGGTCAGCATCTTCTCGGTCGGCGCGAAGCCATATGTGTCTGTCATGGGAAGGACCGGTGTGACGCCGGCGAACTTGCGCAGTCTCCGCAGGCACTGAGCGGCGTGATCTGGCACACACTGGCACGGCTTGTGTGACAGATGTGTGCCTCTCAACGGATGTTCGCGCAGGTCAGGCGTGGTCTGTGGCCTCTGGCCCCAAGACCACCCAGATCTACGAGGGCACCAACCAGGTGCAGCGCATCGTCATGGCCCGCCAGCTCCTCGCCGGCGTGCAGTCGGAGCTCTGAGCCCCCTCCCCGCCTGACCGGAACCCCGCGGCGCGCCCCTCGGCGCACCGCGGGGCTTCGTCGTACCCGCGTGCGGACGAGGCAGGTGTCGCTCCGCGTCGACGTCGCGCCGGCGGCGCTCGGCCTACCCTGCTGGGCATGACCGGCGTTGCCGAGACGGACCGGCGACCGGAGCCCCCGGCCCCGGCGCCGTGGGTGTACGACGTCCTGCTGGCTCTCGGCGTCGCGCTGGTCGTCTCCCTGGTCATCGCCGCCGACGTGGACGGGGCGGGCGCGGCGGCGGCGGCGTACGCGTGGCCGGTCCTGCTGGGCGCCCTCCTGCTCCTCCGGCGCCGGTTCCCGGCGGTCGTGGCCGCGCTGTCGGGCG
>NZ_VLJQ01000055.1:0-124289 GCF_007829375.1 Nocardioides sp. J9
CCGCGGGCTCCTCGACGGCCGGCTCGGGCTCGGGCGCCGGGGCAGCCGGGGCGGCCGGACGCGCCACCGTGGCGGCCTCGGGCGCCTCGATGTCGAAGAGCGAGCTGACGGCGTTGATGTCGACGTCGGTCTTCGGCGTG
The DNA here is from genome assembly GCF_007829375.1 of Nocardioides sp. J9. NCBI lineage: Bacteria > Bacillati > Actinomycetota > Actinomycetes > Propionibacteriales > Nocardioidaceae > Nocardioides > Nocardioides sp. J9. The sequence goes on from NZ_VLJQ01000055.1 coordinate 141, forward strand.
CTGGCGGCACCGGTCGAGGACGCCGCCCGCGCGGGAGCCCCCGGCTCCTCGGCCGGGGCAGCCGGCGCGGTCGGCTCGACCGGCTCGGCGGCGGGCGACTCACCGACGACCGCGGCCTCCTCGGCACGCGCGTCGGCCTCCACCGGCTGCGCCTCGGGGGTCGGCGCCGGGGCGGGGGCCTCGGCGGCCTTGGCGGCCGGGGCGGCCGGCTCCGGGGCCTCGATGTCGAAGAGCGAGCCGCCGGCGTTGAGGTCGACGGTCGGGGCCTGCGGCGCAGCGGCCGCGACACCACCCTCGGCCTCGGCCTGGACGACCTTCTCCTCGGTCGGCTTCGGAGCCGAGGCCAGGTCCTCGGCGGGCGTGCTCGCCTCCGGGGCGGACGGCTGGGACGTGGCGGCCTTCGGCGCCTCCTCGGCGGGGGCGATGTCGAAGAGCGACCCACCCGAGCCCAGGTCGGCGACCGGCTCGGCCTTCGCGGCCGGCTTCTCCTCGGCCTTCGGCTCCTCCTTGGCAGCCGGCGCAGCCGGGGCAGCCGGGGCCGGGGTGTCGAAGAGCGAGCCGCCCTCGTCGAAGAGCGAACCGCCGGACTTCTCGGCAGCCTGCTCAGCGGGCTGCTGGGCGGGCGTGGCCGGCTCCGCCTTGGCCTCGGCCGGGGCCTCGTCGAACAGCGAGCCGGCGTCGTCGAAGAGCGAGCCGCCGCCGGCGGGCTCGGCCTTCTTCTCCGCCGGGGCGGCCGGCGCGGGCGAGTCGAACATCGAGCCCGGGTCGTCGAACATCGACGAGCCGCCCGACGCCTTCGCAGCGGGGCCGACGTCCTCGGTGTCGGCGACGGTGTCCTCGGTCAGCGTGACGTCGCCGGCCTCGGGCTCGGCCTTGGTCTCGACGGACTGCTTCGCCTCGGCGGGCGCGGCGGCACCCTTCGGCTGCAGCGGCGCACCCTCGCCCGGCTTGAGCTTGGTGGCCTGCTCGCCCTTGACGGAGGCGAGCAGCATCTGCGCGACGTCGAGGACCTCGACCTCCTCGCGGGCCTCGCCGTCGGCCTGCATCTTGGTCAGGCCGTCGGAGAGCATGACGCGGCAGAACGGGCAGCCGACGGCGACCTGGTCGGCGCCGGTCCCGACCGCCTCGGCGGTGCGGTTGAGGTTGATCCGCTCGCCGACCTTCTCCTCCATCCACATGCGGGCACCACCGGCGCCGCAGCAGAAGGACCGCTCGGAGTTGCGCTCCATCTCGGCGAACTCGGCGCCGGGGAGGATCTGCAGCAGGTCGCGCGGCGGCGTGTAGACCTGGTTGTGGCGACCCAGGAAGCACGGGTCGTGGTAGGTGATCTTGCGGGCGTGCGCGCCCTCGCCCTGCGCCACCGGCGTCAGCTTGCCCTCGCGCACGAGGCGGTTGAGCAGCTGGGTGTGGTGGATGACCTCGAGCTCGAGACCGAGCTGGCGGTACTCGTTCTTGAGGGTGTTCATGCAGTGCGGGCAGGTGGAGACGACCTTCTTGGCCTTCGCCTCGGTCAGCACCTCGATGTTCTGCTGGGCCAGGCCCTGGAACACGAACTCGTTGCCGGCGCGGCGGGCGGAGTCACCGGTGCAGGTCTCGCCGTTGCCCAGGACGCCGAAGGAGACGCCGGCCAGGTCGAGCAGCTCGGCGACCGCGCGGGTCGTCTTCTTGGCACGGTCCTCGTAGGCACCGGCGCAGCCGACCCAGAACAGCCAGTCGACGGACTCGAGGTCCTCGATGGTGTCGCCGACGACCTTGACCTCGAAGGGCAGGTCCTTCGCCCAGTCGAGGCGGGCCGTGGCCGACATGTTCCACGGGTTGCCCTTGTTCTCGAGGCCCTTGAAGAGGCCGTTGAGCTCGGAGGGGAAGTTCGACTCGACGAGCACCTGGTAGCGGCGCATGTCGATGAAGTGGTCGACGTGCTCGATGTCGACCGGGCACTGCTGGACGCAGGCACCGCAGTTGGTGCAGGCCCACAGGGCGTCCTCGTCGACGACGAAGTCGCCGCCCTCGGGCATGTAGAACCAGTCGTCGACGCCCTCGGACTGCTCGTGCTCGGACTTGCCGACCAGGGCACGCGGCTCGGCGCCACCGGCGGCGGCGTACGCCTCCTCGCGCATCGCCATCATCATCAGCTTCGGCGACAGCGGCTTCTCGGTGTTCCACGCAGGGCACTGCGACTGGCAGCGACCGCACTCGGTGCAGGTCGTGAAGTCGAGGATGTCCTTCCAGGAGAAGTCCCAGATGGACCCGGCGCCGAGGGTGGCCTCCTCGTCGAGGTCGTCGATGTCGTCAAGGGTGATCGGCTTGCCACCCGACGTGAGCGGCTTGACCGCGCCGAGCGCCGTACGACCGCTGTCCTCGCGCTTGAACCAGATGTTGAACCAGGCGGTGAAGCGGTGCCAGGCCACGCCCATGGTGAGGTTCGTCGAGATGACGATGAGCCAGATCATCGCGGAGGTGATCTTCACCATCGCGATGAAGTAGATGATGTTCTCCAGCGTCCCGATCGACTCCTCGCCGGTCGGGAAGAGGTTGCCGAAGAACTGCGAGACCGGGAAGTGGAAGCCGTCGGCGTGCTCGGCGGCCTCGCCGCCGTGGGCCTTGGCGAGGTTGTACTCCGCACCGCGGATGAACAGGATCGCGGAGCTCTCGAGGAGCACCATCGCCTCGACGAAGTAGGCCTGCCACATGGTCGAGCCGAAGAAGCGGCTGCGTCGGCCGATGGCCGAGGGGCGGTGCGTGAGGCGGTAGATGATCAGCGGGATGATCGCGATCGTGCCGAGCAGGCCGAGGAGCTCGGCGACCCACTCGTAGATGAAGAACTTGCCGAGGACCGGGATCGTCCACTCCGGGTCGAACAGCTGCGGGAAGGCCGCTGCGACGGCGGTGGAGAGCGCGATGAACGCCGCGAACGCGAACCAGTGCAGGACGCCGACCCAGGTCCACTGCAGCATGCGCGTGTGGAGCACGGTCTCCTTGAGCATGGTGACCGTGCGGCCGACCGGGTTGCCGGAGCGGCCGGGCGCCGGCTGGCCCTTGCGGATGACGCCCAGCATCGTCGCGACGGCGCGTGCCGTGAGGGCGATGGCGACCACCGAGATGGCCAGCGAAACCACGATCGCAACGGTCTGCATCAGCGACTCTCCACTCGTCTGGATCAGGACACGCAGGGTGCGCGGGCCGAGCCTATTGCCATGCACGGAAGAGGCATACCGAAGGCAAGCCTTACCATTGCGACAGCGACAGCCACGGCCGAGCGGATACTACCCGTTGGTAACTTCGCGGGGATGTGACGCTGACCTCAACCCCGGCCGCCGGCCGACCGCCCACGGACCGTCAGCGGACGACCAGCGGACCGTCCGCGGACGATCAGCGGACCCGCAGGCCGGTCACCTTCCCCGCCTTCGAGAAGGTGACGACGACCGGCACCTTCGCCCGGGTCGCGGTCTTCGCGCAGAACGCGTACGACGTGCCGAGCCGCTTGTAGGGCTGGCCGACCTTGCGCAGCACGGCCTTCGTGGTCATGCCGCGGTGGATCGCCGCCCGGACCACGGCCACGCCCTTGCGCAGGCCGGGGTTACGGCACGAGTCCGGGCGCACGCCGTACGCGCGCTCCCACATCTGCAGGTAGGCCTCCGCACCACGGGCCATGTCGTCGACGATCCGCGCCCCGTCGCCCTTGCGCTGGGCGTCGGCGACCTTGCGCAGGTCCTCGACCCAGTCGGGGTAGAGGCCGTACTGGGCGACACCGTCGACGTTGATGTCCCAGGTCCGCTTCCCGGCGCGCTGCTTGTCGATCCGCACCCCACCGAGGCCGGTGAAGGGGTAGGTGACCGGGTTGGCGACGTCGGCGCCGCGCGGGTTGCCCTGCGCGCCGAGGCCGTTGATGTCGGCGCCGAAGCCGAACCCGAAGTAGTAGCGGGGGTCGGCCCAGCCCAGGTGGCGGCGCCACTTCTCGACGAAGCCGGTGGAGTCGCCGGCGTACGGCGTGATGAACCCGCCCGCGCCGTAGATCCGCGGGTAGGTGTCCGGCGTGGACCAGGAGTGGCTGGAGATCACGCCCGGGTAGCGCAGGTCCTCGATGACGTCCATCGACGCCGAGCGCGCCTTGACCGAGAGGTGGTCGGGGTCGAACACCATCTGCCGCTTCGCCAGGCCCTTGATGGTGTGCACGCCGAGCTCGGTGAGGCCGCGCTTGTTGCAGTGCGCCGGCGGGCCGTAGAGCGGGGTGGCCGGCAGCAGCCCGAGCACCTTGCCGATCGCACCGAAGAGCGCGTCCTGCTGCCCCGCGTCGATGTCCGGCAGCAGCGAGGGCTGCGGGTTGTCCGCGGACTCGCCGTCGGCGGGCTCGCAGTGCTCCATCGCCCAGAACGACCCGGTCTCGAGGAAGTTGGCGGTGTTGACGACCGGCCCGATCACGCCGGCGTCGCCCGCGACGCCGGCGAGCGCGTTGTCGAACTTGTTGACGAGCTCCATCTGGCGCACGCCGAGCCGGTGCATCTCGTCGAGGTTGGCGTCGATCTCCGCCTTGGTGCAGGCAGGGAGGTCCTTGCCGAGCAGCTTGGTGTAGGTGCAGCCGAACGGGATGGACGTCTCGATGCCCATCACCACGGCCATCTTGCCGCGGTTGATGACGCGCCGGGCCTCGAAGGGGTTCTTCACGATCCGGTAGAAGCCCTTGCCCGGACCGCCGAACTGGGCGTCGATGTAGTCCTGCATCTTCAGCATGTCGGCGGCCTGCAGGCGGATCGAGTCCATGTCGTCGCAGGAGTTCCGCTTGATCGGGTAGAGCTGGCAGAGCTTGTTGTTCTCGACGAGCAGGTTGACGAACAGCCGCTGGCCGCCGCGCCAGGCCCGCTCGAGCCAGCGGTAGTAGGTGCCCTCGTGGGTCAGCGACTCCGGCGCCGGCCAGTCCTTGAAGGTCGGCCAGCCGGTCGGGTCGTGCGACGCCTCGCCGGACAGCACCGACTCCAGCAGCGCACCCTTGCCCTGGGTGAGCGTGTGGTCGGGGCAGTCGACCAGGGCGTACGGCGCGCCGTACGCGTGCCAGGGCCGGCCGCAGTGGATGCTCCCGCCGAGGAACTCGAAGGCCATCCCGTGCGTGTGCGCGTCGACGAAGCCGCGCACCTCCTGGTAGGTCGTCTCGCCGGCGTAGGGGTTGCCGGTGATGTTGATGGCCGCCTCCGGGTACGACGGGCAGCCGCTCGCCGTGCGCAGGCGGAAGGTGGTGCCGGCTCCCGGCGCCAGCGCACCGGCCTTGACGGTGAGCGCCCTGCCGGCGCCGACGTCGAAGCGGAACCCGGTGCCGACCTTGCGGGCGGTCCAGTCGGCGTTCGGGCCGGGCTTCGCAGCGGGCTTCACCTTGCCGTTGACCACGGCGAGCTCGCCGTCGCGCGCGTGCAGCAGGTAGCCGCCGAGCCGGGTGGCCTTGAAGTAGTAGGGCCCGAACGTCGTGCCCGCCGCCGTCAGGGTGTAGCAGCCGCCGGCCATCGCGTAGCGGGTCGCCGGGACGGCAGTGCGCTTCGGGTAGGCGCGGACCCGGACCAGGCGCGGGTCGGGCAGGGCGCGCTCGCGCTCGACGTAGGCCTCCGCCTTGCGCCGGTCGGCGGCGCTGGTCGGGTCGAGCGCGGCGACCTCGTCGACGGCCAGGCCGCGGGCGACGTCGTTCTTCGTCGCCGGGTCGTCGTGCTCGTGCGGCGCGAGCAGGCTGTCGTCGTGCGGGACCCCGCGCTCGGACTTCTCCTGCTCCGTTGCCGCGGCCAGGCTCGTCGCGCCGCTGCGGGGCGCGTCCGAGGGTGCCGTCGCAGGGACCAGCGCCGCGACGCCGACCACCGCCAGCGCCGTGGCCGCTGCCAGACCGATCCGTCGTGCTGCCGCCTCGCGCGGTGCGTCCACGCCAACCTCCCCTTGCCGAGCAGTGACCCCGGTCACTTCAACGACCGAGCGACCGCAGAGTAACACCTGAATGTGACACGTGTTCAGGTTCGTCTCGACAGGCATGATGTGGCCACCCCCGGAGAAGGAACGTCCCATGACCACGACCCGCCGCCTGCGCGCCGGCGCCACCGCCCTCCTCCTGTGCGCCGGCACGGCGCTCGCCGCCTGCGGGTCGGGCGGTGACGCGGACGCCGACCCCACCCCGACGCTGCGCACCCCACCGACACCGGACACCCCGAGCAGCACACCCACCGGCTCCGGGAAGTACGCCGACGCGTTCAGCGCCACGCGCGAGGACTCGGTCTACCCCGAGATCGGCGACCCGCTCGTCGACGCGTTGCACTACGACCTCGGCCTCGAGTGGGACCCGAGCCGCGACGTGCTCACCGGCACCCAGGTGCTGACCTTCCGCGCCACCGCGGACTCCCCCACCATCCCGCTCGACTTCAACGAGCAGCTCGCCATCAGCGAGCTCACCGTCGACGGCACGCCCGCCGGGCACGCGGTCGAGGGCACCCGGCTCACCGTCGAGCACCCCGTCGAGGCAGACCACCAGTACGAGCTGGCGCTGACCTACTCCGGGACGCCGCGGACCGCCCCGGCCCCGAGCGAGCGCCAGGACTTCGCGCAGGGCGTCGGGTGGAGCATCACGCCCGAGCACGAGACCTGGACGCTCCAGGAGCCCTACGGCGCGTTCACCTGGTACGCCGTCAACGACCAGCCGGCCGACAAGGCGTTCTACGACTTCACCCTCACCTCACCGGCACCGCTGCAGGGCGTGGCCAACGGCGAGCTCCGCAAGAGCACGAAGGGCGGCGGCCGCACCACGAACACGTGGCACCTCGCGGAGCCCGCGTCGTCGTACCTCGTCACCGTGGCGTTCGGCGACTACCAGCGCACCGACCTCGAGTCGGCGAGCGGCGTGCCGATCCAGATCTGGACCGACGCCGACGAGGAGCCGCTGCCGGGCGGGCTCGGCACCACCCCGGACGCCGTGGACTGGCTGGAGGACCTGCTCGGCCCCTACCCGTTCGACTCCCTCGGCATCGTGGTCGTCGACGGCAGCAGCGGCATGGAGACCCAGACCATGATCACGCTCGGCAACAACGACTACAGCCTGTCCCCCGCCGTCGTCGTGCACGAGGTGGCGCACCACTGGTACGGCAACACCGTCAGCCCCGCCGACTGGTCGGACGTGTGGATGAACGAGGGCATGGCGATGTACCTGCAGGGGATGTGGGAGGCCGAGCAGGAGGGCATCCACATCGGCCAGAAGATGGACGACTGGGCGATGTTCGAGGCGCGCCTGCGCGAGGACGCCGGACCGCCGGGGGCGTTCGACCCGAAGAAGTTCGGCAACAGCAACATCTACTACGGCCCGGCGCTGATGTGGCACGAGCTGCGCGAGGACGTCGGCGACGAGGTCTTCTTCGACCTGGTCCGCGAGTGGCCGGCCTCGCAGGAGAACGGCAACGCCGACCGCACCGAGTACCTCGCCTGGATCGAGGACACCCTGGACGAGGAGCTGTCGGACTTCTTCGACGCGTGGCTGCTCGGCGAGCAGCAGCCGCCGCGGGACTGAGCCCCGGCGCCGGCCGGTCGACGTCGTCCACGCCCTTCGACCCTTCTCAACCCGTCCCGCCCCCTTCCCGAGCCTTCCCAAGAGGTGGAACGCGTTCTACCCTCCGGGGATGCGCCTCCGCTCCCCAGGCCGCATCGTCGCCGCCCTCGCCGCCGGTGCCCTCGCCCTGACGCTCGGCAGCCTCCCGTCGGGCCCCGCGGCCGCCGACGACGGCCCGGCCCTGCCCGGCCTCCCGGCCCNGCCTCCCGGCCCTGCCGACCATCCCCGGCCTGCCGATCCCGCCGTTGCCGACCGACCTGCTGGTGCCGCGGTTCACCGGCAGCGCGCTGGCGGCGCCGCCGGTCCCGCAGAACCCCTGGCTGGCGCCGAACGGTCGCAGCAGCATGCACAACGACCCCTACAGCACCGACGCCTACACCCAGTCCGGGCCGACCGGGCGTGCGCTGACGATGCGCACGGCGTCGTACGGCATCCGCGAGTGCGCCACGATCGCGTTCGACTCGAAGGGCCGGATCGTCGGGCTGTGCGGCGGGCTCGAGGGTTTCACGATGATGGTCATCGACCCCGTGACTCTGCGCGCCCTCTCCCAGCTCCAGCTGTCGGCGCGCGACTTCAGCAAGGCCGCGAACCCGTTCACCGACCTGTGCGGCGGCACGTACTTCTTCCTCGACGGCCAGGACCGCGCCTACGCGACGACCACCACCGGCGCCATCGCCGAGGTGCAGGTGACCGCCGGCGGCGGGCTGGCCCGGGGCCGGACCTGGCCGCTGGCCGCGCACCTCGCCGCCGGCGACTGCCTGGTGGCCACCGGCGTCGACTGGGCGGGCCGCGTCTGGTGGTTCAGCCAGCAGGGCACGGTCGGCACGCTCGACCGGGGCACCGGCGCCGTCCGCGCGCTCGACCTGCCCGAGGGCGAGGAGATCTACAACTCCATCTCCGTCGACGAGACCGGTGGCGTCTACCTCGTCTCGACGCACCAGACCTACCGGCTCGACGCGGCGGCCGACGGCACCCCCGAGGTCACCTGGGCCATCCCCTACGACCGCGGCACGCGGGTGAAGCCGGGGATGCTCTCCCAGGGGTCGGGCACGTCGCCCACCCTGATCGGCGAGCGCTGGATCGCCATCGCCGACAACGCCGACCCCCAGAGCCACGTCATCGTCTACGACCGTCGCAAGGGGGTCGCCGACCGCGAGCACTGCTCCGTGCCGGTGCTCTCCACCGGCGCTAGCACGACGGAGAACAGCCTGGTCGCGGCCGGGAGCTCGCTCATCATCGAGAACAACTTCGGGTACGCCGGGATCCAGTCGACGCTGCTCGGCCGCTCGACGACGCCCGGTGTCTCGCGGGTGCTCGTCGAGGAGGGCGGCTGCCGCGTGGCGTGGACCAACCCGACCGTCGCGCCGTCGTCGGTGCCGAAGGCCTCCCTGGGCAACGGCCTCGTCTACGTGTACTCCAAGCCGCCACGCAAGGACCTCCTCGACGCCTGGTACGTCACCGCCATCGACATCCGCACCGGCGAGACCCGCTGGAGCCGGCTCACCGGCACCGGCATCCAGTGGAACAACCACTACGCGTCGATCTACCTCGGGCCGGACGGCGCGCTCTACGTCGCGACGATCGTGGGGCTGGTCCGGTTGGCCGACGGCTGAGCACCCCGACCCGCGGCCAGTCCCCGCTCACCGGGTCCAGAGGCACCGGACGGCCGCGTCCAGCGCGGCGGAGGTGAGGTGGGGGTCCGGCCGGGGCGCAGCGAGGTGCTCCGCGGCGGCGGGCCCGTGCTCGGTGACCAGGGCCTGCGCGGTGCACTCGGCGGCCGGACGCTGCAGCCCGCCCGACCGGAGCGTCCGGGTGACCTGGTCGACGACCGGCTCCGCGGTCCGCTCGCCCGGACCCTCCGCGGGTGGTGCCACGAGCACGACCACAGCCACGACGGCGGCTGCTGCGGCTGCTCCGACCACCCACCGACCGTGGCGGGGGCGCAGGTGGGTGGTGCGGTGCCCGCGCAACCGGGAGCGGTCGGTGCGCGCTGCGGCGGTGCGCAGGAGGTCGCGGACCTCGGCGGCCGACCGGGCCGCGTCGAGCGCGGCTCCCAGACGACGGCCCAGCGGTCCGCCGAGGGTGGCCTCGAGCAGCCGTCCGAGGGCGCGCACGTCGTCCGCGACACCATCCGCAACACCCTCCGCGACACCGCCGTCGCGGATCGGTGTCGCGATCCCGAAGTCCGACAGCAGCGCGAGGGTGTCGGTGCCGCGGTGCCGGAGCAGCACGTTGGACGGCTTGACGTCGCGGTGCACCAGCCCGGCCCGGTGTGCCTCAGCGAGCCCGTCGGCGACCTGCGCGACGAGCTCCAGTGCCGCCACCTCCGGCAGCGGGCCGTGCCGGCGCAGGTGCCGCCCGAGGTCGCCGTCGGGCACCAGCGGGGTGACCAGGTAGGGCCACCCGTCGGCCTCGCCGTGCGCGAGCACCCGCACCACGTGCGGGGAGTCGAGTGACGCCTGCAGCCGTGCCTCCTGGCCGAACCTCTGCCGCAGCCCCGGGTCGTCGAGGAGCGCCGGCAGGACCACCTTCACCGCGACCCGCCGGTCGAGCGCGGTGTCGACGGCGTCGTACACCGCACCCATGCCGCCCTGCCCCAACCGCCGCACCAGACGGTAGGGACCGATCTGGTCGGGTGGTTCACGCAGCGCGACGGGCACCACCCCGTTCTACCCGCTGCCCCGCTCCCCCGCCCTCCGTCATCCCCAGCCCCGTCGAGACGTCACTTGTGGCGGGTCGAGACGTCACTCGTGGSSSGTCGAAGCGTCAGTTCTGGCGCGTCGAGTGGTCACGTACGGCCGGTTGACTGGTCAGTGACGTCCCGACGGGCCATTGCTGACGCCTCAAGGCGCCGGAACTGACGCCTCAACGCGCCGGAACTGACGTCTCGACCCGCCACAAGTGACGTCTCGACGGTTCGGGTCAGAAGAGGAGGGCGGTGGCGGGGTCGCTGACCAGGCCGGCGACGTCGGCGAGGAAGCGGGAGCCGGTGGCGCCGTCGATGTGGCGGTGGTCGAAGGACAGCGACAGGGTCATCACGTGGCGGGGCACGACCTCGTCGTCGACGACCCAGGGCTGCTTCCGGATCGCGCCGAGGCACAGGATCGCGGACTCGCCGGGGTTGATGATCGGTGTGCCGCCGTCGACGCCGAACACGCCGACGTTGGTGATCGTGAAGGTGCCGCCGGCGAGGTCGGCCGGCTGCGAGCGACCGGCACGGGCGGTGGTGACCAGCTCGTCGAGCGCGCCGGCGAGGTCGACGAGCGACAGCTCGTGTGCGTCCTTGATGTTGGGCACCACCAGGCCGCGCGGGGTGGCGGCGGCGATGCCGAGGTTGACGTAGTGCTTGACCACGACCTCCTGGGCGGCCTCGTCCCACGTCGAGTTCACCAGCGGGGTACGACGCAGCGCGAGCAGGCAGGCGCGGGCGATCACCAGCAGCGGACTGACCTTCACGTCCCGCAGCTCCGGGCGCTCCTGCAACCGGGCGACCAGGTCCACGGTCGCCGTCGCGTCGACGGTGACCCACTCGGTGACGTGCGGCGCGGAGTACGCGGAGGCGACCATCGCGGCGGCCATCTGCTTGCGCACGCCCTTGACCGGTTCGCGGGTCTCGCGGCCGGCGGGGTCGGCGGCCACGGCCGGCGGTGCGACCCGGGTGGCCTGCCCGGACGCGGTGCCGCCGGCGGCGGCGAGGACGTCCTCCTTGCTGACCGTGCCCCGGGGGCCGGTGGGGGTGAGCGTGGTGAGGTCGACGCCGAGGTCGCGGGCCAGCCGGCGCACGAGCGGCTTGGCCAGCGCGCGGGGCGGCCGGGCCGGGGTGGCCGGCTCCTCCAGCGCGGGGTCGGTCGCGGCGGGTGAGAGCGCCTCGGCCGGAGCGGCCGTCGGGTCGGTCGTCGCGCCCTTGCGGGCCCGGCGCTTGAGCGCACGCTGCTTCGGTCCGTAGCCGACGAGCGTGGCCTGCCCGGTCGGCGGGACGTTGGTGTCGATGACCTCCGGCCCCGACGAAGCGGCCGGGGCAGGCGCCTCGGCGGCCTGCGGCTCGCCGATGCGGATGATGGGGGTGCCGACCNGGCCTGCCCGGTCGGCGGGACGTTGGTGTCGATGGGCTCGGTCACCGGGGCAGCGGGCTCCGCAGCAGCGGGAGCAGCCCCCGGCTCGCCGATGCGGATGATGGGGGTGCCGACCTCGACGGTCTCCCCCTCCGCGACGAGCAGGGCCAGCACCTCGCCGGCGTACGGGGAGGGCAGCTCGACGACGGACTTGGCGGTCTCGATCTCGACGACGACGTCATTGACGGCGACGGTGTCGCCCACCTTCACCCGCCAGGCGACGATGTCGGCCTCGGTGAGGCCCTCGCCGACGTCGGGGAGCCGGAACTCCTGGGCAGCGGACGGGGCGGTGCTCGGGGCGGACTGGGTCATCGGTCGTCCCTCCTCAGTAGGCGAAGGTGCGGTCGACGGCGTCGAGCACGCGGTCCAGGTCAGGCAGGAAGGCGTCCTCGATCCGCGCGGGCGGGTACGGCGTGTCGTAGCCGCCGACGCGCAGGACCGGTGCCTCGAGGGAGTGGAAGCACTCCTCGGTGACGCGGGCCGCGACCTCCGCACCGACGCCGAGGGTCACGTGCGCCTCGTGCACGACGACGAGGCGGCCGGTGCGCCGCACCGACTCCTGCACCGGCACCAGGTCGAGCGGCGAGAGTGTGCGCAGGTCGATCACCTCGACGGAGCGGCCCTCCTCCGCGGCGACGGTGGCGGCGTCCAGGCAGGTGGACACGGTCGGGCCGTAGCCGACCAGGGTGACGTCGCTGCCGGGGCGCACGACGCGCGACTGCCACAGCGGCGCGGGCGGCGCAGCCTCGTCGACGTCGGCCTTCGCCGAGTGGTAGAGCCGCTTCGGCTCGAGGAAGACGACCGGGTCGTCGGAGTGGATCGCCTGCTGGATCATCGCGTAGGCGTCCGCCGGGTTGGAGCAGGCGACCACCTTGAGCCCGGGCGTGTGCACGAACTGGGCCTCGGGCGACTCGCTGTGGTGCTCGACGGCACCGATGCCCCCGCCGAACGGGATCCGGATGACCATCGGCACGTGCACGCGGCCCTGGCTGCGGAAGTGCAGCTTGGCGACCTGGCACACGATCTGGTCGTAGGCGGGGTAGACGAAGCCGTCGAACTGGATCTCCACCACCGGGCGGTAGCCGCGCATGGCCAGGCCGACGGCGGTGCCGACGATGCCGGACTCGGCGAGCGGGGCGTCGATCACCCGGTCCTCGCCGAAGTCCTTCTGCAAGCCGTCGGTGATCCGGAAGACGCCACCGAGCGTGCCGACGTCCTCGCCCATGACGAGGACCTTGTCGTCGTCCTCCATCGCCTTGCGCAGCCCGGCGTTGAGCGCCTTGGCCAGGGTCATCGTCGTCATGTCAGCCGACCTCCTCGAAGGACGCCACCCAGGCGTCGTACGCCGCCTGCTGGGCCGCCAGCTCGGGCGTCTGCTCGACGTGGACCCGCGAGAAGATGTCGCGCGGTGCGGGGTCGGGCAGCGCGTGGCACTCGCGACGCATCCGCTCGCCGAGCACGTCGGCCTCCTGCGCGACCTCCGCGACGAAGGCGTCGTCGGCCAGCCCGTTGCGGCGCAGGTAGGCCTCGACGCGGGCGATCGGGTCCTTGAGCTTCCACCGCTCGACGTCGTTGCTGAGCCGGTAGCGGGTCGGGTCGTCGGTCGTGGTGTGCGCGCCCATCCGGTAGGTGTAGGCCTCGACGAAGGTCGGCCCCTGGCCCTCGCGCGCCCGCTGCAGCGCGGCCTGCATGACGGCGTACGTCGCGAGGACGTCGTTGCCGTCGACGCGCACGCCGGGGAAGCCGAAGCCGTGGGCGCGGCGGTAGAGCGGGATGCGGGACTGGCGCTCGAAGGGTTCGGAGATCGCCCACTGGTTGTTCTGGCAGAAGAACACGACGGGCGCGTTGTAGGACGCCGCGAAGACGAACGCCTCGTTGACATCGCCCTGCGACGAGGCGCCGTCACCGAAGTGCGCGACCACGGCGGTGTCGCGGTCGGGGTCGCCGGTGCCGACCGCCCCGTCGCGCTGCACGCCCATGGCGTAGCCGGTCGCGTGCAGGGTCTGCGCACCGATGACGATCGTGTAGAGCGCGAAGTTGTGCTCGTTGGGGTCCCAGCTGCCCTGGTCGACACCGCGGAAGAGGCCGAGCAGCTGGACCGGGTCGACGCCGCGGCACCAGGCGACGCCGTGCTCGCGGTAGGTCGGGAACACGAAGTCCTGCGGGCGCAAAGCCCGGCCGGCGCCGATCTGGGCGGCTTCCTGGCCGAGGAGCTGGGCCCACAGGCCGAGCTCGCCGTGGCGCTGCAGCGCGGTCGCCTCGATGTCGAGGCGCCGCACCAGCACCATGTCGCGGTAGAAGCCGCGCAGCTGCTCGGCGGAGAAGTCGAGGTCGAAGGCGGGGTGGTGGACCCGCTCGCCCTCGGGGGTCAGGAGCTGCACGAGCTCCGGGTCGGCAGCCTGCTCGGGGGCCGGTCCGAAGACGGGATCGGTCATCACCACTCCTTGCCTCCGCGCCTGCGGGGTCGCCGCGGCCCGGATCGGGGTCGTCGCTGCGGCCCGCTCGGGCGTCACAGGGGTGGCGTGACTGTGATCCGGGCCACTTGCCAGCAACGATACCCGGCACGCCGCAGCGCGGGGCAAGGCTCGCGCGTCAGCGCGGCAGCGGCTCGTGCGCCCAGTCGGGCGCCTCCTCGACGTACCGCTCGCGGCGCGGCCACAGCGACGCCGCCACCAGCACGGCACCGACCGGTGCGGCGAGCAGGAAGGTCCGCGCGTACGGCGACAGCGAACCCAGCACGGCGTCGAGCATCACGCGCACCATCGCCTGGTTGTCGACCTCGGCGCGCTCGACGCCGAGGTCCGTGAGCGGACCGACGGCGAGCACCACGAGGCCCGCGCCGAGCGCGCCGCCGAGCAGCGCGAGGCCGGCGGTGCGGACCCGGCCGCGCCACCCGCGCGCGAGCAGGACGGCCAGCCCGGCCAGCACCGCCCAGGCGAGGGGCAGCCAGCCGGCCGCGTCATGGGTCGTGCGGTAGGTCGGGCCGGCCTCGGCGACCTTGGCCCGCTCGACGACGGGCACGTCGAGCGGCACGACGGGCAGCAGCCCGACGGGGATACCGCGCTCCTCGAGCACGAGCAGCACCTGCGCCACCAGCGGGCTGGCGTCGACGGTCAGCATCCCGCTGGTGTCGGCGTCCGGGTCCTCCAGGAGGGCGATGACGTCGCCGTGGAGGTCGCGGTTGGCCGTGCGCCAGAAGGACGGGAAGTCGGGGCTCTCGACGACCTGCCCGGCCGCGGCGCGCGCCCACTTCTCGACCGCGGACGGCAGGCCGACCGGGACGTACTGCTGGAGCGCGTCGACCGCGGCCGCCGCGGCGGCGTCCGCCATCACGCTGCGCACGTCGGGGTCGTCGGCCAGCGGGCCGACGGTGTCGACGTACTCCTGGCGGTCGTCGACGCGCGCGGTCACCCACGTGGTGGCGATCGCCAGGGGCGCGAGGAGGGTCGCGAGGACGACGAGGACGAGGACCGAGAAGGAGCGCACGGACGAGTCAGCCGATCAGTCGCTCGACGAGGACCCGGTCAGCACTCGTCGTCGTCGTCGGCCTTGTCGTCCTTGACCTTCCAGTCACCGTCCTCCTTGCACAGGAGCGCGGTGCCCTCGTCCTCCTCGGTCTTCTCGCCGCCGAGGGCCTCGAGGGCCTTGTCGTTGTCGCCGGTGTACTCGGCGGTGGAGGTCCAGTCGACGCGCGCGGTGTCGCCGTCCTCCTCGACGTCGCCGGCCTCGACCTCGTAGTCGAAGTCCTTGCGGAAATCCTCGAACGAGACGCCGGTGAGCTCCTCGAACTCCTTGAACGAGTCATCGATGTCGGCCTGGGCCTCGTCGACGTACTCGCCGCAGCTGTCGACCTCGTACTCGGCGAACTCCTCCTCCTGCTTGTCCTTGGTGGAGAGGTCGCAGAGCTTCTCGACGTCGGCCTCCGACTGCGCGGTGAGGTAGTCCTCGAGCACGTCCGCGGGGCTGCTGCCGCCCAGGGAGCCGACGACGAGGACCAGGACGATCACGAGCACGACGAGCGCGGCGACCGCGCCGCCGATGATCGCGAAGAGCTTGCCCTTGCCCTTCGTGCCGCCCGCGGGCGGCTGGCCGTAGCCGGGCTGGCCGTACCCCGGCTGGCCGTAGCCGCCGGCCGGCTGGCCGTACTGACCCTGCTGGCCGGGCTGGCCGTACTGACCACCGTGCTGGCCGGGCTGGCCGTACTGGCCGCCCTGTCCGGGCTGTCCCCAGGCCTGCTGGCCCTGCTGCCACGGCTGCTGGGCCGGCTGTTGCGCGGGCTGGCCGTAGCCCTGCGCGCCACCCTGGCTGAAGTCCGCGGCCCGGTTGGGGGCGACGACGGTCGCCTGGTCGTCGGGCAGGCCCGGCGACTGCGGGGCCGACGGGCCGGACTGACCGGACTGGCCGGGCTGGCCGGGCTGGCCGGGCTGGCCGGGCTGGCCGGGCTGGCCGGCAGCACCACCGTCACCCGGACGGGTGTGCTCGGTCCACTGCGTGCCGTCCCACCAGCGCTCGCCGCCCTGGCCGTCGGGGTACCACCCGGGAGGGGTCGTGGGCTGGTTCGGGTCGGACATGCGGAACTCCTCGTGGTGCGAGCGGTGCGTCCGCCCTCGGGCCGTGGATACGGGCGGACATCATGCCACTGTGCCCCGTCCGCCGGGGGCTCAACCCGCGTCGACCCCGGCAATCCGCCAGTCGCCCTCGACCTCCAGCAGCTCGACCGTGCCGCGGTCGTAGCTCCCGGCGCCCTGCCACAGCTCGTCGAAGCCGGCCCGGTCCGCGCCGTGGTAGTCGAGCTCGACGAGGTACTCGACCCGCGCCCGGCCGTCGTCGTCGTTGAGCACCTCGACGGTGACCCGGACGTCGGTGTCGTCGGCGAAGGCGAGGAAGGGGTTGTCGGAGCCCGCCTGCTCGGCGGTGTCGGCGTACTCCGCGCAGTCGGCGAACGGGTGCCCGCCGTAGAGCTGGGCGTCGCGCCACTGCGCGGTGGCCAGGTCGCACTGGGTGCGCCAGTCGCCGCGCCACTGCGCGCGCAGGTAGTCCTCGGCGACGTCCGCCGGCCCGGGGCCGCGCAGTGCCAGCACGAGTGCGACCACGCCGGCCGCGACGGCCAGCACGACCACGCCCACGGCCAGCGCCGTACGACGCCCGGCCAGTGCCGCCACCGGCGTCACCCGGGCCCGCCGAGCGCGGCGACGAAGTCGAGCTTGTCGAGGACCGGCGGCGGGATCACGAACGGGTAGAGGTCGTCCTTGCCCATCGACCGGTTCACCTGGTTGAGCGCGACCGACAGCGGGACCCACACCTCGCGGACGAGGTCGCGGAAGGCGTCGTGCCCGGTGACGTCGGCGGTGGTCAGGCCATAGGCCGCAGCCGTGTCGCAGGTGTCGGCGATGTGCAGGTAGTGGGCGAAGGTCTCCGCGAAGTCCTCGAAGGGGTGCATGGTCGCGTAGGCGGAGAGGTACGACTCCTCCCACCCGACGGGCGGGCCCTCGGCGTAGTGGCGGTCGATCGCGGCCTGGTAGTCGGCGGTCTCGTCGCCGAAGAGCTCGCGGCAGCGCGCCAGCCGCTCGGGGTGCTCCTCGGTGACCAGCCGCGCCTGGACGAAGTGCCCGACCTCGTGGCGCAGGTGGCCCAGCATCGTGCGGTAGGGCTCGCCGAGCTGCACCCTGACCCGCTCGCGGCGGGCGTCGTCGGACTCGGCCAGGTCGATGGTGATCACGCCGTCCGCGTGCCCGATCACGACGTCCTCGCCGACGCTGCTGAGCATGTCGAAGACCAGCCCGCTGACGTCGAAGCCGAGGCGGTCGAGCTCGACGAGGAGGTGCCGCTTGGCCGCCTCCGCGGTGGGGAACTGGGCCAACCCCTGCGCGTCGTTGTCGTTGGGGCGGGTGCGGGTGTGGTCGCAGGCCGAGCACTGGCCGCCCTCCAGCCGCGCGAGCCAGGTGCAGCCGGAGAGGTCGAAGTTGCGGCAGCGGTGCCAGACGAGGCCGTCGGCGTCGACGTACCGGTGGTCGTGGTCGAGCGGCACGATGTCGTGCTCGGGGCGGAAGAAGCCGAGGGTGGTGCCGCAGGCGACGCAGGTGGAGTTCTCGAAGAAGAGCGGGCTGCCGCAGGCACGGCAGGAGAAGGCGCGCACGCGCGGCGCCCCGCCGCTCAGTTGTTCGCCGTGACGAGCCAGACCACCACGACCATCCCGACGAGGACGATCGCGGTCAGCAGGCCCATCCAGAACCCGATGGTGCGCTTGTCGCTCGGCGGGGGCGGCGGCAGGCCGGGACCTCCGAAACCGGCAGGCCCGGCGGGCGCGGGGGCGCCGTACGCCGGCGGCTGGCCGGGCTGCGGCGCGGGCGCGCCCCCACCCAGGTAGGCGGGCGGCGGCGGGGCTCCCTGGCCTCCGTGCTGGGGGCCGGGCTGAGGCGGGACACCGTACGGCGGCTGGCTCATGGGGCCAGCGTAGGCGGACCGCGGGCACCGCGTCAGCGATCTGGGGGCCCGGTTTCTGGTCGCCCGGGGTCAGCCGGCAGGCAGCGGGGCGACGTCGACGGACACGTCGAGCCGGGTCGAGGTGGCCTCGGTGAAGATCACGCCCTTGAGCGGAGGCACGTCGCCGTAGTCGCGCCCCCAGGCCAGGGTGACGTAGCGCTCGTCCTGGCGCTGGTCGTTGGTCGGGTCGACCGCGAGCCAGGCGTCGCCGCCGAGCCAGACCGCGACCCAGGCGTGCGAGGCGTCGGCGCCGACCATGCGCTCCCTGCCCGGCGGCGGCTCGGTGGCGAGGTAGCCGCTGACGTAGCGGGCGGCGAGGTCGTGGGCGCGCAGCGCGGACAGGGTGAGGTGGGCGAAGTCCTGGCAGACGCCCGCCCGCTTGGCGAGGATCTCCGAGACCGTCGAGGTCACCGTGGTGGCCGTCGGGTCGTAGTCGAAGTCCGCGTGGATGCGGTGGACGAGGTCCACGACGGCCTCGCCGACCGGGCGGCCCGGCGTGAGGGACGCGGCGGCGTAGTCCCGCGCCCCGGCGTGCAGCGGTACGGCGGCGCTGGGCAGCGCGAAGTCGGTGGCCTGCCACGCACCGGGGGCGGTCGGGTCGGCGAGCGGGCGCAGCTGCTCCCACGGCCGTGCCTCGGCGTCGGTGTCCACCTCGGGCGGCACCACCTCGACCTCACCACGGCCCACGACGGCCAGCTCGGTATGCGGGGTGGTCACCTGGAAGTAGACGACGGTGTTGCCGTAGAAGTCCGCGTCGCGGCTGGCATCCCCGGCCTCGGGGGTGACCTCGACGTCGTACGCACCCACGCGCTGCCACGGCAGCTCGCGGGGGACGAGGTGGCCGACCCCGAGGCTGTCGGTGACGTCGTCGTCGTAGGTGTAGGTGGTGCGGTGCTCGACGAGGTAGCGGGTCACGTGGCCACCCCCGTCAGCGTGGGCAGGACGCCGAAGGTGCGCGGCCGCGGGCCGGTCGCCAGGTGCAGCTCGCGGATCGCGTCGGCGACCCGCTCCAGCTGCGCGGTGACGTCGTCGAGGAACACCACCAGGTGCGGGCGCTGCTCGCCGCCGATCGCGACGAGTGCCGACACGTCGGCGCCCTCGACCTCGGCGAGGAGGTCGTCGAGCAGGCGCTCGGGGCGGGTGGAGCCGGTGGACGCGGCCTGCGCCGAGAGGTGCTCGCGCAGCCGGTCCAGGGAGAAGACCAGGGAGCGCGGGTTCTCCGGGTCCATCAGCAGCAGGTCGAGGACCCCGGCAGGGCGGACGTAGTCGCGGTAGCGGCGACGGTGGGTGACCGCGCTCTCGGCGGCGGTGAGGACGGCGGTGAGGACCTCCCGGTCGACGTCCATGCCCCGACGCTCGGTGGTCAGCCGCAGCAGGTGGCACAGCTGCAGCCCGCGCTCGAGGTAGCGCCCGGCAGCGGCCATGTGCCAGCCGGCGTCGCGGATCATGCTGGCCGTCACGCCCTGCAGGGCCAGCACCGCGGTGAGCATGCGGCCGGCGGACTCGGAGACCTGGTGGCTGTGGCGCGAGGCCCGCAGCACCACGCGGGCGCGGTCGACCGAGCCCATCGCGCGCCAGGCGTCGGCCGACATCTGGTCGCGCACCCCGGTCAGGGCCTCACGGAGCCCCGCGAGCGAGTGCGCGGCGGAGCCGACGCGGTCCTCGTCGAGCAGGACCGAGCGGAGGTCCTCGTCGTCGTCCTCGTGGACCCGGCCCGCCAGGCGGTGCACGGCGGACATCAGCACCTCGAGGCTCAGGCCGCCGGTGCTCTGCGGCCGGGTGCGGTAGTCGGTGACCAGCGCGTGCGCGGCGAGCACCAGCCGCAGCACGTCCTCGGAGCGCTCGCCGTAGCGGCCGAACCAGAACATGTCGTCCAGCACGCGCGGCACCGTCGCCGGGAGCGACCGGACGGCGGTCATCGGCAGCACCTCGGTCAGGCCCTGGTCGGGCTGCGTCGTGTCCTCCTTGAGGATCCACACGTCCTTGCTGGCGACGGTGGTGTCACCGTCGCGGGCGGTCGCGAGGCCGCCCAGCAGCGGGCGGTACGCCGACCCGTAGCGGAGCGTGAAGGTCCGCAGCACCACCTCGGCCGGCTCGACGGTGCGCCCGCGCCAGGTCGGCGACTGCGACAGCGGGAACCGCTGCTGCCCGACGAACGACCACGGCCGGGCGGACACGGTGAGCCGGAGCCGCTCCGGCGAGGCGCCCGCCAGGGTCGGGTCCGAGCCGTCGATCGAGCGGACGACGAGGTGCTCGAGGTTGTCCAGGACGTGGGCCAGCCCGTCGGGGTCACCGCACCACCACGTCGCCACCGACGGCAGCCGCAGCTGCTCGCCGAGCAGGTGCTCGCACGCGGCCGGGAGGAAGGGCAGCAGGCCGGGGTTCTCCAGCACCCCGGCGCCGAGCGTGTTGACGACCCGGACCCGTCCGCGTCGCACCGCCTCGGCGAGGCCGGCGACGCCGAGCTGCGAGTCGCCGCGCAGCACCAGCGGGTCGCTCCACGCCGCGTCCACGCGGCGCAGGACGACGTCGACCCGCTCGAGCCGCTGCGGCGTCCTCATCAGCACCCAGCCGTCGCGGACGACGAGGTCGCTGCCCTGCACCAGCGGGAAGCCGAGGTTGGCGGCGATCGTGGCCTGGTCGTAGTAGGTCTCCGAGTGCAGTCCCGGGCTGAGCACGACGACCCGCGGGTCGGGCAGGTCGCCGCCGGCGGACTGGAGCAGCGCGGAGCGCAGCGCCCAGAGGTACGGCGCCATTCGGTGCAGGTCCGCCTCGCGGTAGAGCTCGGGCTGCACCCGGCTCAGCACGCGACGGTTCTCGAGCGCGTAGCCGAGTCCCGACGGCGCCTGGGTGCGGTCGCCGAGGACCCGCCAGGTGCCGTCGGGGTCGCGGCCGAGATCGGTCGCGGAGAGCACCAGCGGGCGCGGGTCGTGCATCGAGGCGCGGGCCATGACCCGGGTGAAGCCGCGGTGGCCGAGGACGACCGCGGGCGGCACGATCCCCTCCGCCAGCAGGGTCTGCTCGCCGTAGAGGTCGGCGAGCAGGGCGTTGAGCAGCTCGGCGCGCTGGGCGAGGCCGACCTCGAGCTGCTTCCACGACGCCCCGTCGACGACCAGCGGCACCGGGTCGAGGCGCCACCGGGCCGCCCGCTGCCCGGGCCGGGAGTAGGTGACGCCGTCGTCCTCGAGGAAGCGGGCGATCTCGCCGGCGACGCGGCGCATCTCGTCGGCGTCGATGCGGGTGGCGACGTCCGCGAGCCGCTTCCACGGCGGGCGGAACGATCCGTCGGGGCCGACCACCTCGTCGTACCGGACGGCACCCTCCGGCGCGCCTCCTCCCCCACCGGCCAGCGTCGGCTGGGAGAGGCGCGCGGCGTAGTCGCGCAGCACCGTCACCGCGTGGCCCGCCCACCGTGCGGTCCCCCAGCGGCGGGGCCAGAGGCGGGGGCGGTCAGGTACACGGGGACAGCCTAGGGACGGGCGAGCGCGCTGCTACCGGGTGACGAGCACGAGCCCGACGACGACGCCGGCGAGCGCGAGGAGGCCGAGCACCAGGAGCGCCACCAGCACGGTGTTCCCGGCGCCCTTGCCGGTGCTGCTGCCCGGTGCCGGGGTGCCCGGCGGCGGGTAGCCCGCGCCCGGGGGCGGGAAGCCCGGCGGCGGGAAGGCCGGCGGCTGGCCCTGGGGCTGGCCGTGGGGCTGGCCCTGGGGCTGGTTCGGCGGTACGGCGCCGTACGGCTGGTTCGGGTCGCTCATCGGATCACGGCTCCAGCAGCTCGGAGGCCCAGGAGGCGAAGTCCTCCGGGTCGGTCGGGAAGTCGGACAGGAAGTCGCTCGGGAAGTCCGTCGGCAGGCCGGTCGGCAGCTCGCTCGGGAAGTCGGTCGGGTCGATCGTGGGCAGGTCCGAGGGGAAGTCCGAGGGGTCGATGGTGGGCAGGTCCAGCGACGAGGGCGCGTCCTCGGGGGTGGGCTCGGGCTCCACCGGGGTCGAGGTGTCGTCGACCGCCGGCTCCGCGTCGTCGCCGTCGCGGCCGAGCACGAGCAGCACCGCGACCACCGCGACCGCCACCAGCACCAGGGCGCCGAGCAGGCCGATGGTGACCCGCAGGCCCTTGCCGCCGCCGACCTGGAGCTGCTGGGTCGCCGGCGGGACCGGGCCGGGCGCGTCCTGCGGGGCGGGGACCACGACGGTCTGCCCGTTCGGCGCGTCCTGCCCGTCCTGCGCCTCGGGGGACGGGCGTACCTCGCCGCGCACGTGGTCGGTCCAGGCGTTGCCGTCGAACCACCGCTCGCGGCCGTCGCCGTCGTCGTACCAGCCGGGCTGGCTGGGTGTGGGACCGGTCACCGGGTCTCCTGGGCACTGGGAGGGACTTCCGGTGGGACACCGTATCCGTCCCGGTGCCGGGCCGCGGCCGGACCAGTCAGGCAGCGGCGGCGTCCGGCCCGGGGAGCAGCCCGACCGTGATGTCGAGCGGGTTGGTCAGGCAGCGCACCGACCCTCCCCCGAGGTGGAACTCCGAGACGTCGACGAGGACGACGTCGAAGCCGAGCGCGTCGAGCCGGCTCCGGACCCGGTCGGGGCAGCCCGGCATGACCACGCTCCGCCCGACCACGACGGAGTTGGCGCACCAGCTGCCGATCGCCTCCTCCTCGCTGAGCACCACCGGCTGCGGGACGAGGTCGAGCAGCCGGTGCGCCGACTCGTCGTCGAACGCGGCCGGGCAGACCAGGGCGTGCTCGTCGTCGAGGGGGCAGAAGGCGAGGTCGAGGTGGTACATCCCGGGATGAGTGATCCGCAGGCCGCGCACGCGCACGCCGAGGTCGCCGGCGAGCTGGCGCAGGGCGAGCTCGTCGGTGCGCGGTCCGTGCCCGACGACCAGGTCGCCCCGGAACGGGAAGGCGTCGCCGGCCTCGAAGTGCGCGCCGATCCCCTCGCGGCCGACGTACGACGGCGTGAAGCCCTGCGCCTCGAACCAGGCCCGCGCGGCGGGGGTCTCGACCCGGCGCTGCGGGTGGCGCATGTGCGACAGCACGACGGAGCGCCCTCCCGAACCGGTCCGGTCCGGGCGCAGCGCCACCAGCCCGAGGTTCATCGCGTAGACCATGTCGGGCGCCTGCGGCAGCGCCGGCACCTCCTCCACGGTGGCGCCGAGCGAGCGCAGCGTCGCGGCCAGGTGCTGCCACTGGTCGCGCGCCCGCACCGGGTCCGGCTGGACCGCCGGGTCCATGTAGGGGTTGATCGCGTAGTCGATCCGGTACGACGACGGCTCCACCATCGCGTAGTGCCGTCCCCACTCCAGCGCCGAGCCCATCAGCCCCTCCTCGGTCACGTCCGTCGGGTCCGGTGCTCCCGGACTCCTGCTCGCCGGCGCTGCCGGAACCGGCAGCACCACTATTGTCTGACAATCTGACAAGAACCGACAGGATAGCCCCCGACGGCGCCCGGCGGGAAGCACCGCGGACACGCGGGTCCCGGCGCCCGGCGAGGCGGCAGAATGGACCGCATGCCCGCCGCCCCCGCCACCCGCAAGGCGTTCGCCACGCTGAGCGTCGAGCACGCGTCGACGGTCTCCCGGGTGGCCGCCGAGCTGCGCCGGGCCGTCTTCGAGGGCGAGCTGGAGAGCGGCACGCCGCTGCGCGAGATCGCGCTGGCCGAGTCGCTCGGGGTCTCCCGGCCGACCGTGCGCGAGGCGCTGACCGTCCTCGTCGCCGAGGGCCTGGCGACCCGCGAGCCCAACCGGGGGGTGAGCGTCGCGACCCCGCGGGCCGAGTCCGTGCGCGACGTGTGCCGCGCCCGGTGGGTGCTGGAGGGGGCCGGCGTCCAGGCCTGGACCACCGCCGACGTCGTACGACGCCAGCGGGTGCGCGACACCCTCGAGTCCTACACGGCGGCGGTCCGAGGCGGGGAGGCGTCGTACGAGGAGCTCAACGAGCGCCACCTCTCCTTCCACGTCTCCCTCGTGGAGCTCACCGGCAGCCCACGGCTGGTGCAGATGGCCGAGGCCCTCATGGACGAGCTCAAGCTCGCGCTCGCCCAGGTCGACCGGATCAAGCGCAACGCCCACGACGAGGCGGAGTCGCACGAGGGCCTGGTGGAGCTGCTGGAGGCCGAGCGGATCGAGGGCCCCGACGGCGCCTACGAGTTCCTGCGCAAGCACATCGACGACGCCGAGGTCGAGATCATCGAGGCGCTCGACCTCGAGTGACCGTGGGCGGACGGCGCACCCCGGCCTGCCAGACTGGACGCATGATCGCGTTCCTCTCGCGCTGGGCCATCACCGTCGCCGCGCTGGCGGTGGCCGCCCAGCTCATCGACGGGATCTGGTTCGAGGGCGCCACCCGCGGCAGCGCCGAGGTCGAGGACAAGATCGTGCCCCTGGTGGTCGTCGCCCTCATCTCCTGCGCCATCACCGCGTTCGTGAAGCCGGTGCTGACGATCCTGTCGATCCCGTTCATCCTCCTCACGCTGGGCCTGTTCCTGGTCGTGATCAACGCGCTGCTGCTGCAGCTCACCGCGTGGCTCGCCGACGGGGTGGACCTCGGCTTCCACGTCGACGGGTTCTGGCCGGCGGTGTGGGGCTCGATCATCATCAGCATCACCACCTGGATCCTGGACGCCATCGTCGGCGTCGACGACTGAGGCCGCGATGAGCACCGCCCCGAGCCTGCCGCCTGCCCGCACGCCCGGCCGCTACCGCATCGCGGTCGTGTGCCTCGGCAACATCTGCCGCTCCCCCATGGCCGACGTGGTCCTCAACGCCCGCGTCGCCGACGCGGGCCTGGACGACCGGGTGGAGGTCGTCAGCGCCGGCACCGGCGACTGGCACGTCGGCCAGCCGATGGACCGGCGCGCTGCCGCCCTGCTCACCAGCGAGGGGTACGACGCCTCGCGCCACCGCGCGCAGCAGGTGCTCGCCGCGTGGCTGGACGAGCACGACCTCGTGCTGGCGATGGACGCCCAGAACCTCGCCGACCTGCGCGACCTCGGCCCCGGCAGCGCCGGCGGTGACGCCGATCCGGCACGGGTGCGGGCCTTACGCGACTTCGACCCGGAGGGGACCGGCGACGTCCCGGACCCCTACTACGGCGGTGACGCCGGCTTCCGCGAGGTGCTGGCGATGGTCGAGCGGACGGCGGAGGCGATCGTCGCCGGGCTCGACCGCGTCGTCGACGCCTGAGCGCTGCGCGCGGCCCACAACGCACCGCCCCCTTCTTTGTGGGGTCGCCCCTCGTCCCGGACGGGCCGACGGCGTAGATTGCTAGGACGTCCTAGTAATTCGAGCGAACGGAGACGGGAATGACGGACATCGAGCGGGTCGGCGTCGTCGGCGGAGGACTGATGGGGTCGGGCATCGCCGAGGTCAGCGCCCGCGCCGGCAAGGACGTGGTGGTCGTGGAGTCGTCGGCCGCCGCCGTCGAGGCCGCGCGCAACCGCCTGGAGACGTCGCTCAAGCGCGCCGAGAGCCGCGGCAAGATCGAGTCCGCCGCCGAGGTCCTCGACCGGATCCGCGTCGTGGAGGGCCTGGAGAACCTCGCCGACCGCCAGCTGGTCGTGGAGGCGATCGTCGAGGACGAGCAGGCCAAGACCGAGCTCTTCCGCCGCCTCGACGAGGTCGTCACCGACCCCGACGCGATCCTCGCCTCCAACACCTCCTCGATCCCGATCATGAAGCTCGGCGTCGCGACCAAGCGCCCCTCGCAGGTGCTGGGCGTGCACTTCTTCAACCCGGTGCCGGTGCTGAAGCTCGTCGAGCTCGTGCCGTCGCTGCTGACCGCCGACGAGACGACCGAGCGCGCCCGCGCGTTCGTGCAGGACGACCTGGGCAAGAACGCGATCGACTGCCAGGACCGCGCCGGCTTCGTCGTCAACGCGCTGCTCATCCCGTTCATCCTCTCGGCGATCCGGATGTTCGAGTCCGGCTTCGCCTCGGCCGAGGACATCGACCAGGGCCTCGTGCTCGGCGCCGCGCACCCGCAGGGCCCGCTGGCGCTCGCCGACCTGATCGGCCTGGACACCACCAAGGCCGTCGCCGAGTCGCTCTACGAGGAGTTCAAGGAGCCGCTCTACTCCTCGCCGCCGCTGCTCAACCGCATGGTCGAGGCCGGCCTGCTCGGCCGCAAGGTCGGCCGCGGGTTCTACACCTACGGCTGACCGGGCCGGACGTCCAGGAGGGCTGCGCGAGGCGCGGCCCTCCTGCGCTTTCCCCGGACCCACCAGCCACGGCCCGCAAGCCTCGAGGCTCGCGGGCGTCGGGCCGGACGTCAGTCCGGGAAGTCGCCCGAGGACCGGCGCAGCCGGCGCAGCAGCAGGTAGGCGTCCTCCTGCTGGCGGGGCGTGAGGCCGGTGATCGCGAAGTCGATCGCGGTGACCGCGTCGGTCGCCTTCTTCACCGTGGCGCGGCCGGCGGGCGTCAGCCGCGCGAGCGTACGACGGCGGTCGTCCTCGTCCGGGACCCGCTCGACGTAGCCCTGCGCCTCCAGCCGGTCGATCGCACTCGTCACCGAGGTGGGGTGCACCATCAGCCGCTCGCCGATCTTGCTCAGCGGCAGCGACCCGCGGTTGCTGAAGTGCAGCAGCACCAGCACCTCGTAGCGGGAGAAGGTCAGCCCGAAGGGCTTCAGCGCGGCGTCGAGCGCGCTGATCATCAGCTGCTGCACCCGCATCACCGACGTCGCCAGGCGCATGGCCGTCGCGTCGCCGAAGTGCTCCTCCCAGAGGTCGCCCGCGCGATCGATCGGGTCGAAGGGCAGGCGGGGGGCGGTGGGCATGACGCGGACTCTAGGGCATCCGTGGGCGTGTGGTGGACATCAACTTCACAGATTTAGTAGGACATCCTACTATCGGAGGTCCGAGCACTTCCCGATCGCCTCGGAGGGATCCCTCAATGACCGACAGCACCCTGCACGTCCCGAAGAACCCGGTCCGCCTGGTGACCGCGTCGAGCCTGTTCGACGGCCACGACGCGTCGATCAACATCATGCGGCGGATCTTCCAGAGCCAGGGCTGCGAGGTCGTCCACCTCGGGCACAACCGCTCCGTCGCCGAGGTCGTCGAGGCCGCGATCGAGGAGGACGTGCAGGGCATCGCCGTGTCGTCGTACCAGGGCGGCCACGTCGAGTACTTCGAGTACCTCGTCGAGCTGCTCCGCCAGCGCGGCGCCGAGCACATCCAGGTCGTCGGCGGCGGCGGTGGCGTCATCGTCCACGACGAGATCGAGCGCCTGCGCAGCTCGGGCGTCACCATCTTCTCGCCCGAGGACGGCCAGCGCCTGGGCCTGCCGGGCATGGTCAACACCGTCGTCGAGGCCTGCGACACCGACCTGTGGGAGACCGGCGCCGTCACCGCCGACCAGGTCCTCGCCGGCGACCGCACCGCGCTGGCGCGCGCCATCACCGGTGCCGAGCTCGGCCGCCTCGACGAGGAGTTCCTGGCCCGCCTCCGCGAGGCCACCAGCGGCCGCCCCGTGCCCGTCCTGGGCATCACCGGCACCGGCGGCTCCGGCAAGTCCAGCCTCACCGACGAGCTGGTCCGCCGCCTGCGCGTGGACCAGCAGGACAAGGTCCGCGTCGCGGTCATC
This sequence comes from Nocardioides sp. J9, assembly GCF_007829375.1. NCBI lineage: Bacteria > Bacillati > Actinomycetota > Actinomycetes > Propionibacteriales > Nocardioidaceae > Nocardioides > Nocardioides sp. J9. The sequence goes on from NZ_VLJQ01000055.1 coordinate 27,871, forward strand.
GCCGTCGACCCGACCCGCCGCAAGGGTGGCGGCGCGCTGCTGGGCGACCGGATCCGGATGAACAGCCTCGACCTGACCGGCCTCGACCGGGACCGGGTCTACTTCCGCAGCCTCGCCACCCGTGGCGCGCACGAGGTCCCCGAGCACCTCACCGACGTCATCGACGTGGTCAAGGCCGCCGGCTTCGACCTCGTCGTCGTCGAGACCCCCGGCATCGGCCAGGGCGACGCGGCGATCGTGCCCTTCGTCGACACCTCGCTCTACGTGATGACGCCGGAGTTCGGCGCCGCCTCGCAGCTCGAGAAGATCGACATGCTCGACTTCGCCGACGCCGTCGCGATCAACAAGTTCGAGCGCCGCGGTGCCGCGGACGCGCTGCGCGACGTGGGTCGCCAGATGGTCCGCAACCGCGAGGCCTTCGGCAAGCAGCCCTCCGACATGCCGGTCTTCGGCACCTCCGCCGCGACCTTCGACGACGACGGCGTCACCGCGCTCTACCAGCACCTGCGCGGCCTGCTCGTCGAGAAGGGTCTGCCCGCCGCCGAGGGCATGCTCGCCCCGGTCGAGGGCAAGTTCTCCACCCGCATCCAGCAGGTGCTGCCGGCCGAGCGCGTGCGCTACCTCGCCGAGATCGCGCACACCGTGCGCGGCTACCACGCCGACACCGAGCTGCTCGTCGAGAAGGCCCGCCGCGCCCAGCGCTACGCGGCCGTCGCCGAGGAGCTCGCCGAGATCGAGGACCTCGCCGCGGCCGCCGCCCGCGCGAACGACGACCTGCCGCTGGACCTGCGCGACCAGATCCAGGAGTGGCCGTCGGTCGTGGCGGCGTACGACGAGGACACGAAGACCAACGGCCGGGTCTCGCTGGCCGGCACCCACGTGCCGCGGGTGGCCGTCCCGCGCTTCGAGGACCACGGCGAGCTCGTCCGCTTCTGGCGCCGCGAGAACCTTCCGGGCAAGTTCCCCTTCACCGCCGGCGTCTTCCCGTTCAAGCGCGCCGACGAGGACCCGGCCCGCATGTTCGCCGGCGAGGGCGACCCGTTCCGGACCAACAAGCGGTTCAAGCTGCTGTCCGAGGGCCAGCCCGCGACCCGCCTCTCCACCGCCTTCGACTCGGTCACGCTCTACGGCCGCGACCCCGACGAGCGGCCCGACATCTACGGCAAGGTCGGCACGTCCGGCGTGTCCGTCGCGACGCTCGACGACATGAAGGCGCTCTACGACGGCTTCGACCTGCTCTCGCCGACCACCTCGGTGTCGATGACGATCAACGGCCCGGCCCCGACGGTGCTGGCGTTCTTCCTCAACACCGTCATGGACCAGGCCCGCGAGCGCGGCATCGATCCCTACGAGGCGATCAAGTCCGTGCGCGGCACGGTGCAGGCCGACATCCTCAAGGAGGACCAGGGCCAGAACACCTGCCTGTTCTCCACGGAGTTCTCGCTGCGCTGCATGGCTGACATCCAGGAGTGGTTCATCCAGCAGCAGGTCCGCAACTTCTACTCCGTCTCGATCTCCGGCTACCACATCGCCGAGGCCGGGGCGAACCCGATCAGCCAGCTCGCGTTCACCCTCGCCAACGGCTTCACCTACGTGGAGTCGTACCTCGCGCGCGGCATGGACATCGACGACTTCGCGCCCAACCTGTCGTTCTTCTTCTCCAACGGCATGGACCCGGAGTACTCCGTCATCGGCCGCGTCGCCCGCCGCATCTGGGCGATCGCGATGAAGGAGCGGTACGGCGCCAACGAGCGCTCGCAGAAGCTGAAGTACCACGTCCAGACGTCGGGCCGCTCGCTGCACGCGCAGGAGATGGACTTCAACGACATCCGGACCACGCTGCAGGCGCTCATCGCGATCTACGACAACGCCAACTCGCTGCACACCAACGCCTACGACGAGGCCGTCACGACCCCGTCGGCGGAGTCCGTGCGCCGCGCGCTCGCGATCCAGCTGATCATCAACCGCGAGTGGGGCCTGGCGGCGAACGAGAACCCGCTGCAGGGCTCCTACATCGTCGACCAGCTCACCGACCTCGTGGAGGAGGCCGTGCTGCTCGAGTTCGACCGGATCTCCGAGCGCGGCGGCGTGCTCGGTGCGATGGAGACCGGCTACCAGCGCGGCCGGATCCAGGACGAGTCGATGCTCTACGAGCACAAGAAGCACGACGGCTCGCTGCCGATCATCGGCGTGAACACCTTCCGCAACCCCGGCGCCGGCGACGGCACCCCGGACCACATCGAGCTGGCCCGGGCGACGACGGAGGAGAAGGACTCGCAGCTCGAGCGGGTCCGGAAGTTCCAGGCCGACCACGCCGACGAGGCCGCGGCCGCGATCGCACGCCTCAAGGAGGCTGCGACCACCGGCGAGAACATCTTCGGCGTCCTCATGGACGCGGCGCGGGTGTGCTCGCTCGGCCAGGTCACCGAGGCGTTCTTCGAGGTCGGCGGCCAGTACCGCCGCAACGTCTGAGCCCGACGACCCGACACTCCGCACCACCCGACACTCCGCACCACCCGACGGGCGGTCTCCCCACACGGGGAGGCCGCCCGTCGGCGTACCCGGGGAAGGTCGTCTAGAAATTTCTTCGAGGTCGATGTCGAAGGCGGGTCGTCCCGATCGACGTAGGTTCGGAACAACCCACCCACCACTGTGAAGGACTGATCGACATGCCTCGTTTCATGGGTTTCGTGCGGATGGAAGAGGGCCAGGGCAACCCGCCGCAGGAACTGTTCGACGCGATGGACGCCTACATCGGCGAACAGGCCCAGAAGGGCGTCTTCCTCGACGGCGGCGGGCTCTTCGGCCTCGAGGACGCCGTGAACTTCGTGGTCCGCGAGGGCCAGGTCACCCGGGTCGACGGGCCGTACGCCGAGGCCCGCGAGGCCGTCGGCGGCTGGGCGCTGCTGCAGTACGACACCCTCGAGGAGGCCATCGCCGGCCAGGAGGAGTTCGCGCAGCTGCACGCCAAGCACTGGCCCGAGTGCCGCATGGTCGCCACCCTGCGCCAGGTCCCCGACGAGGGCCCCACCCCCTCCGACGCCTGACCCCTGCCCCGCGAGGTGTGAGGCTTGGCACCGCGAGGTGTGAAGGTTCGCACCACGAGGTGTGCGGGTCGGTACGACGTACGACCCTCACACCTCGCACCGCGAACCCTCACACCTCGGCCGGCGACCCGGCACACCTCGCGGTCGGAAGTCACGCACCTCGGCGGTCCTAGGCTGGCCGCATGGTGGAGGCGGCGACCGCGGAGGCGATCACGGCGACGTGGCGGCGAGAGTCGGCCCGGCTGGTGGGGGCGCTGGTGCGGATGACCCGCGACATCGACCTCGCCGAGGACCTCGCGCAGGACGCCCTCGTCGCGGCACTGGAGGCGTGGCCCGGGCAGGGCGTGCCCGCGAACCCCGGCGCGTGGCTGATGACGACCGCCAAGCGCCGCGGTATCGACCACATCCGGCGCGCGGACAACCTGCGTCGCAAGACCGAGGAGCTCGGACGTGCCGCGGAGGAGGTGAGCGCGATGCCGGACCTGGAGAGCCAGGTGGACCACATCGAGGACGACGTCCTGCGGCTGATGTTCCTGTGCTGCCACCCGGCGCTGACGCCGGAGTCCCGCGCCGCGCTCACCCTGCGCCTGGTCGGCGGGCTCACGACGACCGAGATCGCGCGCGGGTTCCTCGTGCCGGACGCGACGATGGGCCAGCGGATCTCCCGCGCCAAGCGCACCGTCGCCGAGGCGGGCGCCGACCTCGAGCTGCCGACCGGAGCGGAGCGCACGCAGCGCCTCGACGACGTGATGGCGGTGGTCTACCTCGTCTTCACCGAGGGGTACGTCGCCACGGCCGGTGACGACTGGGCGCGACCCGACCTCGTGAAGGAGGGGATCCGGCTCGCCCGCCTGCTGGCGGAGATCGCCCCGGACGAGCCGGAGGTGCACGGCCTGCAGGCGCTGCTGGAGCTGCAGGGGTCGCGGCTGCCGGCGCGCACGGACGCCGAGGGCAACCCCGTGCTGCTCGACGACCAGGACCGCAGCCGCTGGGACCAGCTGCTGGTCCGGCGCGGCCTCGCGGCACTGCGCCGCGCCGAGGAGCTCGCGGGTCGCGGGAAGCCGGTCGGCTCCTACTCCCTCCAGGCCGCGATCGCCGCGGTGCACGCCCGCGCGCGCACGGCGGCCGAGACCGACTGGTTGCGCATCGCACGCCTGTACGACGTCCTGGCGGCCGCCGCTCCCGGGCCGGTCGTCGAGGTCAACCGGGCCGTGGCCCACGGCCGGGCGTCGGGCCCGGACGCCGGGCTGGCCGTGCTCGACGCGGTCGACCCGGACACGCTGCGGGACTCCCCGCTGGTGCCGAGCGTGCGTGGCGACCTGCTCGAGCGCAGCGGCCACCACGCAGCGGCCGCGGACGAGTTCGAGGAGGCGGCGCGTCGTACCCGCAACGAGGGCGAGCGCACGCTCCTGCTGCGTCGGGCCGCCCGCGCCCGGGGGCTGGCGGGCGGCCCGACGGACTAGCCCGCCCGCCTCACTCGCAGGGGTCGCTGCCCGAGGCGCTGGTGGACGCCACGGTGCCGTCCTCGCCGATCCAGACGTAGAAGCCGGCCTGGTCGGTCGTCCACGCGAGCTCGAGCTCGCCGTCCTCGTCGGTCTCCTCGGCGGTGGGCTCGCCCATCACCTCGAGGACCTCCTCCTTCGTGGAGTCGAGGGTGACCTCGCAGAAGGCTCTCGACCACTCCGCGGTCCGCGCGGCGTCCTCCGCGATCGCCTCGGGGTCGGGGTCCTGCTCGCCGTAGTCGGCCTCGTCGTCGATGACCCACACACCGTCCTGCACCACGAGGTAGTAGACGCCGCCGCTGCCTTCGAGCTCGTGCTGGACGTCGGCGACCGCCCTGCCGTCGGCGTCCTGGTTGACCACGACGACGCTCTTCGAGACGTCGAGGAGCGGCTCGCCGTCCTGCACCAGCGAGGCGACCGCGGCGACGCGCTCGGCACAGTCCTTCGCGTCGTTCTCCTGGTCCTGCGCGGCGCCGTACTCGACCGACTCGTGCGCGCAGGCGGCAGGGTCGCCGGAGAAGAACTTCGTGAAGTAGTCGAGGACGACCGCCTTCGCGTCCTCGAGGGAGGGCGCCGACGCCGTGCCCGACCCGCTGCCGGCCCGGTCCCCCGCGTCCTTGCCGTCCCCGTCGGAACCACAGGCGGTGAGGGCGAGGCCGCACGTGGCGGCGATCGTGACGGCAGTACGGCGCAGCTTCAGGGACATCGGGCCTCCGGTCCTCGACATGGGAAAACCCGGGGGCAGGGCGCAGCGCGCGCACGCTCCCCGGGCACGACGGTCGAGGAACCTAGCAGCGACGCCCCGGGGTCGGCTGCAGAACGGACCAAAAAGTGAGGAAGCCTCGCCAAACTGTCCACGACACCTCGCCGCGGCTCGCCTGCAGGTCAGCCGGCGAGGGCATCGGCCTCGTGCCGCGGATCCGGCACTCCCGCCGAGCCGGGCGCGGTCGCGTCCCCCGCCGGCAGGCGCCAGTTCGCGAGGCCCGCGAGCATGACCACGCCCGCCGCCACCACCGGTACGACGAGTGCCGTGCCGGTGCCGAACCGGTCGGCGAGGCTCCCGGTGACCACGGAGGCGCTCGCCTGGCCGACGATGACGGCCGAACCGAGGAGGGTCATCACCGTCGCCGAGCGGCCGACAGGGCTGCGCACGGCGCCGAGGCTGTACTGCGTGACCATCGTCGGGCCGACGCCGATGCCGATGACGAGCAGCAGCAGGCACATCGCGCCGACCGACTCGACGAACGGCATCACCGCGGTGCCCGCGACGAGGACGCCGGCGAAGACGAGCCACCGGGCGCGCAACGTGAACCACGAGGGGAACAGCGCGACGCCGAGGGCGAACACCGCGGACCCGACGCCCATGACGCCGTACACGAGGCCGGCACCCTCCGGGTTGCCGTGGTCGGCCATGAAGGAGGTCAGCGAGGTGAGCATGCCGCCGAAGAAGAGGCCGACGCCGAGGATGCCGACCACGACGACGACCAGCCGCGCGCGCAGCAGCTCGGCGGCGGGTGCGGTGACGACCTTGGAGCCGCGGCCCGGGCGCACCGCCGTCGCGGACGGGTGCACCGCGAACGCGGAGACGAAGACCAGGGTGACGACCGCAGCGGCCGCGACCGGGGCCCACGGGTCGAGCAGCGTGCCGAGCACGCCGACGAGGATCGGGCCGACGATGAACACCATCTCGTCGGCCGCGGACTCGTAGGCCATGGTCGCGTCGAAGGTGCGCTCGCGGCGCGCGGGCGCGATCCGGGCGGCGATGACCTGCACCAGCCGGCTGCGCGACATCGGCGCGACCTGCGGGGCGGTGGCGCCGACGAGGAAGGCGACGGCGAGCACGGCCGCGCCCGGCAGCGGGCTGTGCACGATCCACGCCATCGTGCCCAGGGCGGTCGTCGAGGCGATGCCGGCGGCGAGCAGCACGGGTCGCTGGCCGAACCGGTCGGCGGCGGCGCCGAGCAGCGGGCCGAAGCAGGCGGCGCCCGCGCCGACCATGGCCGAGCTGAGGCCGCCGAAGGCGAGCGAGCCGCGACCGTCGACGACGAGCGTGAGCACGCCGACGACCATCATCGCGTAGGGCAGGCGCGCGACGAGCGCGATCGGGAAGTAGGCCGGTCCGGTCGCCCGGAGCAACGACGGGGAGTGATCCTGCATGTCCTCGGTCCAGTGGCTCAGGTGCCGCCTTGGACCGCCGGCCGGGCCGGCGCGAGGTGATACACGCGGTTTGATCTGGCAGGCCCATGGTACGCCCGGCGCGTCAGGCCCAGCCAATCCCGGCCCGGAGTCGCTAGGGTCCGTTGCATGAGCACGCAGCCGACGTACGACCAGCTCGCCACCCTGCCCGCCTTCGCCGTCCAGCCGGTCCCGACGGCCTTCGAGGACAGCAACGGCTTCCTCAACGTGCGGCACTACCTCGGCATCGGCAGCGAGGGCCTCGACGAGTCGCTCTACGACGTCGGCATCCCGTTCAACTGGCCGATCGTCAGCGGCTTCGCGTGCCTCTCGGCCGAGCACCACCTGACCTACCTGCACGAGCTCAAGACCGGCGACCAGATGTCGGTGCGCGTGCGCCTGGTCGGCCGCTCCGAGCGGGCCGCGCACGCGGTCGTCTACGTCCTCGACGACACCAACCAGCGCATCGCCTGCGTGTTCGAGGAGATCTTCCTCTGCGTGAAGCTGGCCGACCGCAAGACCGCGCCGTGGCCCGAGGACGTCGCCGCCGGGCTCGACCGCCGGGTCGCCGAGCACGCCGGGATCGACTGGAAGCCCGAGCTCTCGGGCTGCCTCAACCTGCGCTGAGCCGGTCCGGGCCGCGTCGCCGGGCGGCGCCCCTGGCTCCTAGAGGCGCTGCTCCTCCACGAGCACCTGGATGCTCGGCAGCAGCGCCAGGGCGTTGACGACGACGGAGAAGACGAGCAGCGCGACCGCCCAGCCCTCGTGCCCGGCGTCCCACAGGGCGAGCGTGCCCAGGCCGAAGACGACGACCTTCACCAGCGGGCGCACCCACGTGCCGCCGTACGGCGCCTTCGGGGAGGCGAAGGTCCACCACACGCCCATCGCCACCAGCGGCAGCAGCCAGACCAGCAGCGCGCGGGGGTCGTGGTGCCAGCCCCAGACACCGAAGGCCGCCATCACCAGCAGCTCGTCGACGAAGACCAGGGCCAGCACGGTCCATCCGAAGATCGCTCCCACGTCGGGGATCATAGGGGCGTGACCCTCGACGACCTCGGCCACGACGTGCCGTTGCCGGCCCCGCCGGCGCGCATCGTCTCCCTCGTCCCCTCGATCACCGAGGCGCTCGCGAGCGACGTCCCCGACCGCCTCGTCGGCGCGACCGACTGGTGCACCCACCCCGCCGACCTCGACGTCCCCCGGGTCCGCGGCACCAAGAACCCCGACCTGGCCGCGGTCCGCGACCTCTCCCCCGACCTCGTCGTCGCGAACAAGGAGGAGAACCGCGAGCTCGACGTCCGGCGGCTGCGCGAGGCCGGCGTCCCGGTGTGGGTGACCGACATCGAGACCGTGCCGCAGGCCCTCGCCTCGCTGACCCGCCTGTACGACGAGGCGCTGGCCGTGCCCGAGCCGGACTGGCTCGCCGCGGCCCGGGCACGTTGGTCCGGCCCGCTGCCGCAGCCGCGCGGGCGGGTCGTCGTCCCCATCTGGCGGGACCCGTGGATGGTCGTCGGGCCGCGGACCTACACCGGCGACCTCCTGCGGCGGCTGGGCTGGGAGAACGCCTTTGCCACCGGCGAGGACCGCTACCCGAAGGCCGAGCTCGCCGACCTCGACACCGACGGCGTGGACCTGGCGCTGCTGCCGGACGAGCCGTACGTGTTCACCGAGGCCGACGGGCCCGAGGCCTTCACCCGGGTGCCGACGCGGCTGGTGTCGGGGCGGCTGCTGACGTGGTACGGCCCGGCGATGGTCGAGGCGCACGACGTGCTGGCCTCCGTGCTGCCATCCTGAGCCTGTGAGACCACTGCTCGTCGGCGCCGTGATGGCGCTCGTCGGCTGCGTGCTGCTGCCGATCACCGCCTTCGTCCTCGACGGGACCCGCACCGGGGAGGACCTCGTCCTGCCGGTCCACGTGCTGCTCGCCGCCGCGATCGGCGCCGTGCTCGGCTCGCTCGCCCTCGACCCCGCGTGGGCGCCACGCCGCCGCGCCCTCATCGGCGCCGGCCTGGGCCTGCTGGGGGCCGTGGTCGGGCTGGTGCTCTTCTTCCTGCTGCTCAACGGGTTCGACGGCGCCTGACCGTTCGACCGGGCATCCGTCCTGCTGTCGCGCACGCCACACGGCTGTACACGAACTCGTAACCCCGTGGCGGGGTTTGTGAAACCTCTCCGGCGCACTGTGGAGACATGACGAAGACGACCTCCACCGGGACCGGGTCCGGCCGTCACCTCGAGTCCGTCGGCACCACCCCCGCCGACCGCTCCGAGGAGGCCGCCGCCCGCGCCGCCCGCCTCCGCGACCGCCACGCCCAGAACATCGCCCGCCTCATGGAGCAGCGCAGCGACCTCCGCGGCGTCAACAAGCTCGCCGACTTCGTCGACGACGCGCTGCGCTGGACCGCCTGAGGCACTCCGAGCCTCAGCGACCCTCAGCAGATCCTCACCAGACCCTCACCCGGCCGTCACGCACGGCCCACCCGCGGGTGCGTCCGGGGTGGTGCGGGGCATTGCGGGGGTGGTGTGGCGGACGCGGACCTGCGCGGCCGGCCGGTGCCATCGGTGCCCCTCGCCTAGGCTCGAGCGGTGACCCCGCTGGACGACCCGGCCGACGCGGCGCCGGACCTGCCGCAGGACCTGCCGCGGGTCCTGGTTGCCGGGGAGGCCCTCATCGACGTCGTGGAGCGTGCCGGCCGGGCGCCGGTCGAGCTGCCCGGCGGCAGCTGCGCCAACGTCGCCCTCGCCCTGGGCCGGCTGGGACGCCGCCCGCGGCTGGCCACCGCCCTGGGTGAGGACGACCGCGGTGACCGGCTCCGTCGGTGGCTGGCCGACAGCGACGTCGAGCTCGCGGTCGTCGTACCTCCGGGTGGGGGGACGAGCACGGCCCGCGCGGTCCTCGACGAGCACGGTGCGGCGCGCTACGAGTTCGACCTGTCGTGGGCGCTGCCGCCAGTCGGCGACGACCCGTGCGACGTGCTGCACGTGGGATCGATCGCCTCGGTGCTCGAGCCCGGCGCCCGCGACGTGCGCGACCTGGTCCGGCGCCGTCGGCGGCACGCCCTGGTCAGCCTCGACCCGAACGCCCGCCCGGCGATCACGCCCGACGTCGACAGCGCGCGGGAGCGGGTCGAGGAGCTGGTGGCGCTGTCGGACCTGGTGAAGGTGAGCGACGAGGACCTGGGGTGGTACTTCCCCGGCATCCCGGCCGCCAACGCCGCCGCCCGCTGGGCCCGCCTCGGCCCGGCCCTGGTCGTGGTGACCCGCGGTGGTTCCGGGGCGACCGTCGTCCGCGCCGACGGCACCCGCCTCGACGTGCCCGGCAAGGCCGTCGAGGTGGTGGACACCATCGCCGCCGGCGACACCTTCACCGCCGGCCTGCTCGACGCCCTGCTCACCCTCGGCATCCACGGCGCCGACGCGTACGCGCGCCTGACCGCCCTCGACGACGCCACCGTCGAGGCCGTCGTCCGCCACGCCCACGCCGCCGCTGCCGTCACCGTCTCCCGCCCCGGCGCCGACCCGCCCCGCCGCGCGGACCTGCCGGAGGTGGGGAGGTAGGGGTGGGAATCACCTCTTCAGAGGCGATTCCTGCACTTCACGACCGTTGCAACGGCCAGGAAGCAGCAGAGACGGTCAGGAAGTCGGCGGCGGCCGGGAATCACCGCCTGGGCGGCGATTCCCGAACTTGTTGACCGCTGCAAGAGCCAACAAGTCCAGGAAGCGGCCACTATGTACGCCGCCTCCAGCCGGGTTGCCGAGCTGGGCAGGAAGCGGTCAGGAAGTCGGCCGGCCGGAGCCGGGAATCACCGCCTGGGCGGCGATTCCCGAACTTGTTGACCGCTGCAAGAGCCAACAAGTCCAGGAAGCGGCCACTATGTACGCCGCCCGGGCCTCGCAGCGATCAGCGTCGGCGACGGGCGGTGCCGAACATCCCCCGCGCGATCTCCGCGGCAGCGGTGCGCATGAACTGCTTGAACGCCGAGGACCTCACGACGTCCTTGACGATCTCGCCGGCGCCGCCGCCCTCGTCCTTCTTCTTCGCCTTCGACTTCGAGGAGGTCTTCCCCGCGGCACCGGAGCCGGCCTTCTCCTCCGCCTCCTCCGCCTCCTTCGCGCCCTCTTCGAGCTTCTTCGCGAGGATCTCGCGGGCCGACTCGCGGTCGACGACCTCGGCGTACTTGGCGTTGCGGGGGCTGGCGGCGACGGTGGCCTCCATCGACTCGGCCGGGCTCGGCGCCATCAGCGACTCGGGGGCGCGCAGCCGGGTCCACGCGACCGGGGTCGGGGCGCCCTTCTCCCCCATCACCGTCACGATCGCCTCGCCGATCCCGAGCGTCGTGATCACCTCGCCGAGGTCGTCGTAGGCGCTGCGCGGGTAGGTGTTGACGGTCGCCTTGAGCGCCTTCGCGTCGTTGGGCGTGTGCGCGCGGAGCTGGTGCTGGACGCGCGAGCCGAGCTGGGCGAGCACGTCGTCGGGTACGTCGGTGGGGCTCTGCGTCACGAAGAAGACGCCGACGCCCTTCGAGCGGATCAGCCGCACGGTCTGGGCGATCTGCTCGAGGAAGGGCTTCGAGGCGTCCTTGAACAGCAGGTGCGCCTCGTCGAAGAAGAACACCAGCTTGGGCTTGTCGATGTCGCCGACCTCGGGCAGGTCGTGGAAGAGGTCCGCGAGCAGCCACATCAGGAAGGTGGAGAAGATCGCCGGGCGGTCCTGCAGGTTCGGCAGCTCGACCAGGTTGACCAGGCCGCGGCCGTCGGAGGCGAGCTGCAGCAGGTCGGCGGAGTCGAACTCCGGCTCACCGAAGAAGGCCTCGGCACCCTGGTCGGCGAACGCGATCAGCTCGCGCAGGATGACGCCCGCGGTCGCCGCGGACAACCCGCCGAGGTCCTTGAGGTCCGCCTTGCCCTCGGCGCTGGTGAGGTGCTGGACGACGGCGCGCAGGTCCTGCAGGTCGAGCAGCGGCAGGCCCTTCTTGTCGGCGTAGTGGAAGACCAGGCCGAGGCTGGACTCCTGGGTGTCGTTGAGACCGAGGACCCGGCTGAGCAGGATCGGGCCGAAGGAGGTCACGGTCACCCGGATCGGGATGCCGATGCCCTGGCCGCCGAGCGCGTAGTACTCCACCGGGAACGCGGTCGCGGTCCAGTCCTGGCCGACCGACTTCGTGCGCGCCAGCAGCTTGTCGTTCGCCTCGCCCGCGGTCGCCAGGCCGGACAGGTCGCCCTTGATGTCGGCGGCGAAGACCGGTACGCCGTGGGCGCTGAGCTGCTCGGCGAGCAGCTGCAGCGTCTTCGTCTTGCCCGTGCCGGTGGCACCGGCGATGAGGCCGTGGCGGTTGAGCATGCCGAGCGGGATCCGGATCGTGCTGCCGGTCAGCTCGTCGGGGCCGGACATCAGCCCGCCGAGCTCGAGCGCCGGGCCCTCGAAGGCGTAGCCGGGCGCGACCGCCTGCTCGATCGGCCCCAACTCGGCTGCGGGCGCGTCGGGCGCCTCGGGGGCAGCCTCGGAGGCAGCCTCGGGAGCCTCCCCGGGGGCGGCGGCGTCGGGCGCGGGCGTCTCTGCGGGCGTCTGCTCCTGCGTCATGCCACGGAACTCTATGCCCGCCCGCCGTCCGGCTCCCCGTGCGCGAGGTGGTGTCGCGCGGCGGCCCCGTAGACTCCGAGCCCGTGATCTTCAAGCGCGTGGGAGTCGGGCGTCCGTACCCCGACCACGGCCTCGACTCCAGGGGGTGGGCCGCCGTACCCCCGCGCCAGGTCCGCCTCGACGAGCTCGTGACCACCAAGGACACCCTGCAGCTGTCGTCCCTGCTCGACGAGGACTCCACGTTCTACGGCGACCTGTTCGCCCACGTCGTGCTCTGGCACGACGAGTACTACCTCGAGGACGGCCTGCACCGTGCGCTGCGGGCAGCCCTGCAGCAGCGCAACGTCCTGCATGCCCGCGTGATCCGGATGGAGGGCTGAGGATGGCCGAGGACGAGCCCCGCAACGGCAACCGCGCCGCCCTGACCCTCGCCGTGCTGGCCGTGGTCTTCCTCGCCAGCGTCGCCTGGGCGTGGTCGCGGGTCACCGAGCCGTTCCCGGAGAAGATCCAGGCGGCCCCGTGCACCGACACCCTGATCTCCGCCGGCGAGGAGGTCTCGCCGCCGCAGGTGATGGTGACCGTGCTGAACGCGGGTGGCCCCAACGGCCTCGCCAGCCGCACCATGGCCCGCCTCGAGCGCTTCGGCTTCGCCGCCGGCGAGACCGGCAACGCGCCGTCCGACACCGGGCCGGTCGCTGCGCAGGTGTGGGCGAGCGACCCGGGCGACCCCGCGGCGCTGCTGCTGGCGTCCTACCTCGGCCGGAACGTCGACATCGTCGACCGCGGCTCCGGCTACCCCGGCGTCACGATCGTGGTCGGCAAGAAGTTCAAGAAGGTCCGCAAGGGCCGCGCGGCGATCACCGCGCAGAAGGACGCCTACGTCTGCACGCCGCCGCTGAGCAGCGAGCCCGACGACCTCCCCTGACCCGCAGGGTCAGGCGCGGCGCTCCTCCTCGCCCAGCCACCCGGCGAGGCGGCGCCCGCCGGCGCTGACCTGGCGCAGTCGCTGCTCGGTGGACTCCCGCAGCTTGCGCGGGGTGACCACGAGCAGGTCGTCGCCGTGGCGCAGGACGGTACGACGCTCCGGCACCATCGCCTGCCCGTCGCGCMCGATCATCGMCRCGTTCSCCCCGACCGSCAGCCGCAGCTCGCCGACCTCGACACCGTGCATCTTCGAGGTCGGGCTGATCCGCACCTGGAGCAGGTCGGCGGCGACCCGGTCGAGGGGTGCTGCCTCGAGATCGAAGCCGCGCGGCTCCGAGCGGCGGGTCACCCGCAGCGCGCGGGCGACCCACGGCAGGGTCGGCGCGGTGATGATCGTGTCGAGGACGACCAGCACGAAGACGATGTCGAAGAGGCGGTCGGCGTCGGTGACGTGCTCGGCGAGCGGGATGGTGGCGAGCACGATCGGCACGGCGCCGCGCAGGCCGGCCCAGGACAGGAACCCGAGCTCGTTCCACCTCATCGGCTTGACCACGGCGCAGACGACGATCGACAGCGGTCGGGCGACGACGGTGAGGACGGTGCCGGCGGCGACCGCGATGCCGATGGTCGTCCACGAGATCCGGTCCGGCGACAGCAGCAGGCCGAGCATGACGAACAGCCCGATCTGCGCCAGCCAGGCCAGCCCCTCCACGAAGGACCGGGTGGTCGCCCGGTGCGGCAGGTSGGCGTTGCCGAGGACCAGCGCGGCGACGTACACGGCCGCGAAGCCGCTGGCGTGCACTGCCGAGGCGCTGCCGTACCCGATGATCGCCAGGCACAGCACCGCGATCGGGTAGAGGCCGGAGGCGGGCAGCGCCACGCGACGCATCACCCACGTCCCGCCGAAGCCGGCGGCGAGGCCGATCAGCATGCCGGCGGCGAGCTCGTAGACGACGATCCCGGTGGTCCCCAGCCAGCCGTGCTCACCGACGGCTCCGGACGCGACGAGGCTGACGACGACGACCGTCGGGGCGTCGTTGAGACCGGACTCGGCCTCGAGCACGCCGGTGACCCGCTTCGGCAGCGGCACCACCCGGAGCACCGAGAAGACCGCGGCGGCGTCCGTCGGGGAGCAGACGGCACCGAGCAGGATCGCCAGCTCCCACGACAGGCCGAGCAGGAAGTGGCCGGCCACCGCCATCACGCCGACGGAGATCGCGACGCCGACGGTCGCGAGCGAGACGCCCATCCGCATGGCCGGGCGCGCCTCGCGCCAGCTTGTGGTGATGCCGCCCTCGGCGAGGATGATCGCCAGCGCGCCGAAGCCGAGCGCGTGGGCGAGCTCGGCGTCGTCGAAGTCGATGCCGAGGCCGGCCTCCCCCAGGGCGACACCCATGAGGAGGTAGACCAGGAGGCTGGGGAGCCCGGCTCCCGACGACATCCGGACCGCCAGGACGGCGAGGAACGTGACTGCGGCGCCGATCAGCAGGAAGGTGTCGAGCTGGTGGACGTCGAAGGTCAAAAGGACACTAGGCTTTCGTCGGGTGGAGGGGGAGCAGTCTATCGACCGGGCGCTCCGCCCACCGCGTCGGGCGGCAGCTCGCCCGGCGGCTCCCGAGCCCGATCCGCGGCGAACCGTGGCCCGAACTTAGAACATGTTCTAGATTTGCCCCTGTGACGAGTGCAGACAGCAACCTCCCGGCCGGCCTGGTCATTCCCGACGTGCTCCCGGCCAGCGCCCTCGACGCCGACACCGAGGCCTTCGACGTGGTCGTCGTCGGCTTCGGCATCGCCGGCGGATGCGCGGCCCTCGAGGCCGCCCGCGCAGGGGCCCGCGTGCTGCTGCTCGAGCGGGCCGCCGTCCACGGCGGCACGTCGTCGATGTCCGGCGGCCACTTCTACCTCGGCGGCGGTACGGCGGTGCAGCAGGCCACCGGCCACGAGGACTCCGTCGAGGCGATGGTCGACTACCTGATGGCCAGCACCAAGGACCCCGACGAGGAGAAGATCCGCGCCTACTGCGAGGGATCGGTCGCCCACTTCGACTGGCTCGAGGACCTCGGATTCGAGTTCGAACGCTCCTACTTCCCCGGCAAGGCCGTCATCCAGCCCGGCACCGAGGGCCTGATGTTCACCGGCAACGAGAAGGTCTGGCCCTACCGCGAGAAGGTCGCCCCGGCCCCGCGCGGCCACAAGGTCCCCGTCCCCGGCGACACCGAGGGCACCCGGATCGTGATGGACCTGCTGCGCGAGCACGTCGAGAAGGAGGGCGTCGAGGTCCGCTACGAGACCGGTGCGACCAACCTCGTCGTCGACGGCGACCCGGACACCGGCCGCGTGGTCGGTCTGGCGTGGAAGTCCTTCGACCGCACCGGCCTGGTCCGCGCCGGCAGCGTCGTCGTCGCCGCCGGCGGCTTCGTGATGAACGCCGACATGGTCGCCCGCTACACCCCCGCGCTCGGCTCCAAGCTGTTCACCCTCGGCTCGACGTACGACGACGGGCTGGGTATCCGCCTCGGCGAGTCCGTCGGTGCCGCGCTCGAGCACATGGACGAGCCGTTCATCACCGCGCCGTTCTACCCGCCGTCCTCGCGCTGCAAGGGGATCATCGTCAACCGGGACGGCGAGCGCTTCGTCGCCGAGGACAGCTACCACGCGCGGACGTCGTACCACGTGATGAAGCAGCCCGACGCCGTCGCGTACCTCATCGTCGACAGCGAGCACCTCGGCGAGGACCACATGCCGCTGGTGCCGCTCAAGGACGGCTTCGAGACCATCGAGGAGATGGAGGCCGGGCTCGGCATGCCCGCCGGCGCCCTCGTGCGCACGGTCACGCGCTACAACGAGCTCGCCGCGCGCGGCGAGGACCCCGACTTCCACAAGCACTCCGACTGGCTGGCCCCGCAGACCGCCGGCCCGTGGGCGGTGCTCGACCTGTCCCTCGGCGTCGCGCTCTACGCCGGCTTCACCATCGGCGGCATGGCCACCACCGTCGACGGACAGGTGCGGCGCACCGACGGCTCCGTCGTCCCCGGCCTCTACGCCGCCGGCGCCTGCGCCTCGAACATCGCCCAGGACGGCAACGGCTACTGCTCGGGCACCCAGCTCGGGGAGGGGTCGTTCTTCGGGCGGCGCGCAGGGCGGCACGCGGCCGGTTGAGAGTTTCGCCGGTCGACCGGCGAAACTGTCGCTTGACCGACGAAACTTCGTCGGTCAGGTAGGAGTTTCGCCGGTCGACCGGCGAATCTTGTGACTGGAGGGACGCACGTGACCGACCGCTTCACCGCCGCAGCCCGGGCGAACGTCCCGCCGTTCCACGTCATGGACCTGCTCGCGGCGGCGGCCGAGCGGCAGCGCACGCACGGCGATCTGGTCAACCTCGTCGCGGGGCAGCCGAGCACGGGGGCGCCGGCGCCGGTGACCGCGGAGGCGGTGCGGCTGCTCAACAGCGGCGACCCGCTGGGCTACACGACCGCCACCGGCATCCTCGAGCTGCGCGAGGCGATCGCCGGGCACCACCGGCGCCGCTACGGCATCGACGTCTCCGCCGAGGACGTCGTGGTCACCACCGGCTCGAGCGGCGGCTTCCTGCTCGCCTTCCTCGCGGCGTTCGACACCGTCGCGCGGGTGGCGATCGCGCGGCCGGGCTACCCCTGTTACCGCAACGTGCTCGCCGCCCTGGGCTGCGAGGTCGTCGAGGTCGCCACCGGCCCGGACACCCGCTTCCAGCCCACCGTCGAGCAGCTGGCGGAGGCCCMCGCCCGCCAGCCGCTCGACGGGCTGGTGGTGGCCAGCCCGGCCAACCCGACCGGCACGATGCTGCTGCCCGAGGAGCTCGCCGCGATCGCCCGCTGGTGCGAGGAGAACCGGGTGCAGCTGGTCTCCGACGAGATCTACCACGGCATCCAGTACGCCGGCGCCAGCGCCAGCTGCGCCTGGGAGACCTCCCGCGAGGCGATCGTCTTCGGCTCCTTCTCCAAGTACTTCTCGATGACCGGCTGGCGGCTGGGCTGGATGCTCGCGCCGGAGCGGCTGCGGCGCCCGGTCGACGTGCTCACCGGCAACTTCAGCATCTGCCCGCCGGTGCTCGCCCAGCACGCGGCGCTGGCGGCGTTCGACGACGCGGCGTACGCCGAGCTCGACGGGCACGTGCAGCGCTACGCCCACAACCGCACGGTGCTGCTCGAGGGCCTCCCCCGGCTCGGCATCACCGAGCTGGCGCCGGCGGACGGGGCGTTCTACGCGTACGCCGACGTGGGGCACCTGACGCAGGACTCGATGGCCTTCGCCCGCGACCTGCTGGCGCGCACCGGGGTCGCCGTGGCGACCGGGATCGACTTCGACACCGTCGACGGCGGCAGGTTCCTGCGCTTCAGCTTCGCCGGGTCGACCGACGACGTCGTGCAGGCGCTGGACCGGCTCGACGGGGCGCTCTGACCCTCGCCCCGCCGACCCCGGCCCCGTGAAACCGACAGGTTTGAGGTGGGGCGCCCCGGGGAAGGGCGCGACACATGTACGGCGACACCGAGCTGATCCGACGCCGCGTCGCCGCGCTCCGCGAACAGGGCGCCGACGTGCGCGCCCTCGCGGACGAGCTGGTCGCCCGCGTCGACGGCCTCGGCTGGGCCGGCCGGGCGGGCGAGGCGATGCGCGAGCGGGTCACCGAGCGCGCCCACCACCTGCAGGTCGTCGCCGACCGGCACGCGACGGCGGCCGACGCCCTCGCTGACCACGCCGCCGCGGTCGACGCGGTCCACGACGAGATCGCCGCCGTCGAGGCGCGGGTGCGCGGACTGGTCGAGGAGGCGCAGGGTCGGGTCGCCGCCGTCCGCGCCCGCAACGAGCGGGCCGGCGCCGAGCGCCCCGACGCGCCGCAGGTCTCCCCCGACCCGGTCGACGAGGCGCTCGTCGCGTTCGTCGCGCCGCCGCCGGGCCACCGCGACTGGCTCTCGGTTGAGGTCCCCGGGCTGGAGCGCTGAGGACCGGCGTGCCCACGATCGACCTGACCACCGTCGCCACCCTCGCGGAGCGCGACCCCGCGGGAGCGGTCAACCCGCTCGACGCCGCGCCCCGGCGGCTGGGCCTGACCGTGCGCGAGCTGCAGCACGCCGCGACACTCGCCGGCGACGCCCCGCTCCCGTTCGAGGTCGCCCCACCGGTCGAGACCGATGCCATGCAGGCCCGCCTCGGCGCGAGTCCGGCCACCACCGGCGACCAGGCCTACCGCGCGGTGGTCGACGCCCTGCACGACCCGGCCGACAGCCTCCAGCGGCGCGGCCTGCTGGTCGACGGCACCCTCGACGCGGGCGTGGCCGGCGCGATCGGGTTGCTCGCGGCCCCGAGCACCGCCGTCGACATCGACCTGCGCATGGCCGGCGTCCAGGCGAAGGTCTGGCACCGGCAGGGCGAGGGAGCGGTCGCCTCCCTGGCCACCGTCGACGGGATCGTCTTCGAGCTCGACTGGTTCGGCACCGACGCCTGGGCCGGCGAGCTCGCCCGGGTCGCGGCGATCACCGAGGACGTCACGCTCGGGGAGTCCGCCGTGCCGTCGTACGTCGACCTCCCCTTCGAGCTCGCCGACACCGCAGCCGAGGCGACCCGGGTCGGCCGCGGCGACCTGCTCCCCGTCCTCGCTGCCCGCCACTCCGGTGCGGTCCTGGGCACCGACGGCCCGCTGCCCGACGACGTCGTCGCGCGGGTGCTCGCGGCGCTCGCCGCCGAGGCACAGGGCCGGCTGCGGGCGCTGGTGGCTGACGTGTCGGAGGCATCGGTCGGCGCCGCCGGCGTCGTGTCCTGGTCACTGCTCGCCGACGGGTGGCGGGCGCTGCGCCCCCACCGCGTCGACGGCGTCCCGCGCCTCGAGGTGCGCTCCGTCGCGCCCACCGACCTCGCGACCGTGGTCGCCCCCGTGCTGGAGGAGATCCGGTGACCGGGACAGCGGCGTCCGACCTGCCCGACCACCCGGGCACCCCGGTCGAGCCCGACCAGCCGCCGATGGCGGCCCAGGCAGCCGACCTGGCGGACAAGTACGACCAGATGCTGCGCCTGGCCGACCTCTTCGACGACGCCGGCGCGCAGATGCGGGCGTGGGCCAGGCTCGGCCGGGACGTGCTCACCGACCCCGACGTGGTCGACTCGGCGCGGCTCTCGCCGGCCACGTGGGCGAGTGCCGAGGAGGAGGTCCGGGCTGCGACGACGGGCAAGGACGGACTGCTCAGCCGGTCCATCGAGCTCGACGCCGACGCGCTGGTGCTGCGCGCGACCGTGCTGACCTACCGCTGGATCGACGAGCTCCAGGCCGCGGCCTACCAGACCCTCGGCACGATCGCGGGCAAGGCGATCGGCTACCTCGCCCCGCAGGTGAGCCTCGGCGGCGCGATCGTGGCCGCGGGACTGATCGAGACCGATGCCCTCGACCGCGACGGCGTCACGACCTACCTCAACGAGCTCGCCGAGGCCAACCCCGAGCTCATGGAGCACGTCACCACCGGCGGTGGCCTGCTCGACAGCCTCCAGATGCGTGGCCTGCTCACGGCGGGGGTGTTGTCCGGCGAGGGTGGCCGGGCCGCCCGCGCCGGCGGCCTGCGCGCCTCCGGCATCGCGCCGCTCGCCGACGACTGGGGCGCGGCCCTGCGCGACGTCGCGGTCGACCTCGACGCCGGCGAGCCGGCGCCCGTGCCGGCCGACCTGGCCGCCGCGTCCGAGGTGCCGGCCGGCCTCGGGGACCTGATGGCGCTGCTGGCCGACGGTGACGACAGCGTGCTGGTGCGGGTGCTGCGGGTCGGGCCGGACCGGCTGCTCGCCTTCCTCTCCGGGGCCGCCGCGCCGACGCCGCGCGCCGGGCGCCTCCGGCTGGTCTCCGGTGACTCCTCGCGGCACGCGGAGGCCGTGGTGCGCGCCCTCACCGCAGCGGCCGCGGAGAGCCCGGGCGAGACCCGGGTGATGCTGGTGGGCCGCGGCACCGGCGGCTCGGCGGCGCTCGAGATCGCCACCCGCACCGACCTGCCCGGCTTCGTCGTCGACCAGGTCGTCACCGCCGCCGCGCCCGCCGCCGCACTCCCCGCGCTGCCCGACCACGTGCGCGTGCTGTCCCTGGAGGACCGCAACGACCCGGTCGCACTCCTCGGCTCGCTCATCAACGCCGGCACCACCAACCGCCTCACCGTCGTGTACGACGCCGGCACGGACCCCGGCGTCCCCGCCCTCGTCGCGGGCGGACGGGCGGCCGACCGCGCCGACCACCCCGAGCTGGCCGCGACGCTGGCCCGCTGGCGCGAGCTGGGCTACCTGCGCCCCGCGGGCTGACCCCACCCGGCCGCCGGCGCGCGGCCCGACGCCCGGCCGACGCACCGCCGGCACGACCGCGGACCGTCCGACCGGACCGTCCGACCGGACCGTCCGACCGCACCGTCCGACCGCACCGTCCGACCGGACCGGGCTGCCGCGATCCGCGTCACGCCGCCCGCGGGGCCAGCGCGTCGTCGTACCCGGATCTGCGACGAACTCCTTGACAAAACCGGGGTCAATGTATGCAACATGTTGTTGCGCTAACTGAGTGCATGCTCCGGACTTCGACGACGAAACGGATCGAGGAACCCACGATGACCGCCACTGCCGACCGCACCGCCGATCGCACCGCCGAGACCGTCCCCGGGCTGCCGGACACCACCGGGCTGGGCTACGAGGAGAAGCTCCGCATCCTCTCCGAGGCCTCCGTGCACCAGCACTTCGACGCGTTCCTCGACATCGCCTGGGACGACCCGGACTTCGAGGTCCGCAACGACGACCCGCGGTGGGTGCTGCCCGAGGTCGACTCGCTCGGCGGGACGGACTGGTACCGGTCGCTGCCCCTGGAGCGGCAGATCGCGATCGGGCAGTACCGGATGGCCAACATCATGAAGGTCGGCCTCCAGTTCGAGCAGCTGCTCATCGCCGGCGTGATGAACCACCTCATCGGCATGCCGAACGGCAAGGCGGAGTTCCGCTACTCCACCCACGAGGTGACCGAGGAGTGCCACCACACCCAGATGTTCCAGGAGGGCGTGAACCGCATCGGCCTCGACGTCCAGGGCGGGCCGGGCTGGTTCGTGAAGGTCGCGCCGCTGCTCTCGCTGGCCGGCCGCGCGCTGCCGAACGTCTTCTTCATGGGCATCCTCGCCGGCGAGGAGCCGATCGACCACCTGCAGAAGTCCGTGCTCCGCTCGGGCCACGAGATGCACCCGATGGTCACCCGCGTCATGCAGATCCACGTCGCGGAGGAGGCACGCCACATCGGCTTCGCGCACACCTACCTCGAGGAGCGCTCGAAGGACTACGGCCCGGTGCAGCGCTTCGGCCTCTCGCTCGCCTACCCCGTGATCATGCGGGTGCTGTGCGACGTGATCATGAAGCCGACCCGGAAGATGCAGAAGGACCTCGACATCCCGAAGGACGTCATGCGCGAGGTCTACTGGCGCTCGGAGAAGTCGCAGAAGCTGCTGCGCGACACCTTCGGCGACGTGCGGATGCTCGCCGACGAGCTCGGCCTGATGAACCCGGTCTCCCGCCGGGTGTGGCGCCTGCTCGGCATCGCCGGCACCGCGTCGCGCTTCCGCAGCGAGCCCAAGTCCGCCGCGGTCTGACGCCGCCGCCCACACCACCCACGCGAGCACCCGCCATGGCCTACGTCGTCACGCAGTCGTGCTGCGCCGACGCCTCGTGCGTCGTCGCCTGCCCGGTCAACTGCATCCACCCCGCCCCCGGCGAGCCCGGCTTCGGCTCCACCGAGATGGTGTACGTCGACGCCGCCGCCTGCGTCGGCTGCGGTGCCTGCGCGACGGCGTGCCCGGTGGGCGCGATGGTGCCGGACGCGGCGCTGACGACCCAGCAGCTGCCGTTCGTCGAGCTGAACGCCGCCTACTACGACGCCTTCCCGCACGCCGACCGCACGCCGGTGGCGCTGGTGCCGCCGCAGCGCCGGCTCACCCGCACCGGCCCGTTCCGGGTCGCGGTCGTCGGCGCCGGCCCGGCCGGCCTCTACGCCGCCGACGAGCTGCTCAAGCACCCCGAGGTCGAGGGTGTCGACGTCTACGAGCGGCTGCGCACGCCGTACGGCCTGATCCGGCACGGCGTCGCCCCGGACCACGCGTCGACCAAGCTGGTCACCCGGCTGTTCGAGGCGATCGAGCGGCAGSCGCGGKTCCGCTACTTCCTCGGCGTCGACGTCGGCGCCGAGGTGACCCTGGCCGACCTGAGGGCGCGCTACCACGCCGTCGTGTACGCCGTCGGCGCCTCCGCCGACCGCACGCTGGACATCCCCGGGGAGGACCTGGCCGGCTCGCTGCCCGCGACGGCGCTGGTCGGCTGGTACAACGGCCACCCCGACCAGCAGCAGCTCGACGTCCCGCTGGACGCGACACGCAACCCCTCGCGCCGGGCGGTGGTCGTCGGCAATGGCAACGTCGCGCTCGACGTCGCCCGCATCCTCACCCGCCCGGTCGAGGTGCTCGAGCGCACCGACCTCGCCCCGCTCCCCCTGGAGCAGCTGCGCGCCAGCGACGTCGAGGAGGTCGTGGTGCTCGGCCGCCGCGGGCCGGCGCAGGCGGCGTTCACCGTCCCGGAGCTGATCGGCCTCGCTGCCCTCGACGACGTCGACGTGCTGGTCGACTGCGACCCCGCCCTGCTCGACGGCGCCGACCAGCGCAGCCGCCTGCTGCGCGAGCTCGCGGACCGCACGCCGTCCGGCGCCCCGGGCCGCCGCCGGATCGTGCTCTCCTTCGCCGTCTCCCCCGTCGAGGTGCTCGGCACCGACGGCCGGGCCACCGGCGTCCGGATCGCCCGCAACCGGCTGGTCGAGGGCGTCGACGGGCTGGTGCGCGCCGAGCAGACCGGCGAGGAGCGCGTCCTCGAGGCCGGCCTCGTCGTGCGCTCGGTCGGCCATCGCGGCCTGCCGGTCGCGGGCCTGCCCTTCGACGAGCGCACCGGCACCGTCCCGAACCGGGCCGGCCGCGTCGAGCCGGGCGTGTACGTCGTGGGCTGGGTCAAGCGCGGCCCGGTCGGCTTCATCGGCACCAACAAGACCTGCGCCCAGGAGACCGTCGAGAGCATCCTCGACGACCTCGACCGCGGCCGGCCCGAGCCGACCGGCACCCTCGACTCCGCCGCGGCGCTCGTGCGCGAGCGGGCCCCGCACGCCACCGGCATCGACGGCTGGCAGCGCATCGACGCCGCCGAGCGCGAGCGCGGCGCCGCCGCCGGGCGTCCCCGGGTCAAGGTCACCGACCCCGCCGACCAGCGGGCAGTCGCGACCGCCCCGGCCGTCGTACGTCGGCGCGGGCTCCTCCGGCGTACGGTGTCGCTGACGCCGTGACGATCCGAGGAGGTCTCGCCATGGGGACGGCGAAGCGCGACCAGACCGATGGCCGCAAGCGGCGCTGGCAGGAGCACAACGCCGCGCGGCGGCAGGCCGTCATCGACGCTGCCCTCGTCGTGCTCAACCGCGACCTGAAGCCCGGCGACGAGCTGAGCGTGCAGCAGATCGCCGCCGAGGCGGGGGTGCACCGCACGGTGCTCTACCGCTACTTCGACGACCGCGTCGACCTCGACCTCGCGATCCAGCGGGAGATCTGCCTGCGCGCCGGGGAGGTGCTGCTCAGCACGATCACGCTCGAGGGCACCATCCGCGAGATCACGCACCGCGTCATCGGCTCCTACGTCACCTGGGCGACCGAGAACATCGCACTGATGAGGTTCGTCGAGCGACAGGTCACCGGCACCACCGAACGCCCGCTGGACGACGCGATCGGCCAGTTCGCCGAGCAGATCGAGCTGCTGATCGGCGGCGTCATCGCCCTGGTCGACGCCGAGATCAGCGAGGACGACCGCGACGCGCTCACGCCCTGGGTCTTCCTGCTCGTCGGCGGCGTGATGTCCGCCGTGCGCAGCTGGAGCTCGCGCGCCGAGCTCCGCCCCGAGGCCCCGGCCTTCATCGACCTGCTCGCCGAGGTGACCTGGGCGCAGGTCGAGGGCCTGATGAACAGCCGCAACATCGAGGTGCCCGACGTCCCCGTCGAGCAGCTCCTCACCACGAAGGAAGCGCCATGACCGACACGCCTGCCCCTGTCGACCACGTCGACGTCCTCATCGTCGGCGCCGGCCTCTCGGGCATCGACGCGGCCTACCACGTCACGAAGCACCTGCCCGGCAAGACGTACGCCGTGCTGGAGATGCGCGACTCGCTCGGCGGCACGTGGGACCTGTTCCGCTACCCCGGCATCCGCTCCGACTCCGACATGCACACCCTCGGCTTCGGCTGGAAGCCGTGGAAGGGTGAGAAGGCGATCGTCGACGGCCCCGACATCCTCGCCTACCTGGAGGAGGCGGCGGCCGAGAACGGCATCGACGAGCACATCCGCTACCACCACAAGCTCCTGCACGCGGACTTCTCCACCGAGGACGCCCGCTGGACCGTGACCGTCGAGCGCACCGACACCGGCGACACGCTGCAGCTGACCGCCAGCTTCCTGTGGTCGACGTCGGGCTACTACCGGTACGACGAGGGGTTCACCCCGCAGTTCCAGGGGATCGAGGACTTCGAGGGCCAGGTGGTGCACCCGCAGCACTGGCCCGAGGACCTCGACTACGAGGGCAAGCGGATCGTGGTCATCGGCTCCGGCGCCACGGCCGTCACCCTCATCCCCGCGCTGGCCGACTCCGGCGCCGGGCACGTCACGATGCTGCAGCGCACGCCGACGTACATCATCAGCCAGCCGGCCTACGACAAGGTCTCGGCGCGGATGTACCGCACCCTGCCCGACAAGGTCGCGCAGAAGCTGGTGCGCACCCGCTACCTCACCAGCCGGATCGCGTTCTACGAGTTCTGCCAGGCCCGCCCGAAGGAGTCACGCGCACTGCTGCGCAAGCTGCTCGAGCGCCAGCTCCCGGAGGACGTCTCCTTCGACGAGCACTTCAGGCCGCCGTACGACCCGTGGGACCAGCGCCTGTGCGCCGTGCCGGGCGGCGACCTGTTCAAGGCGCTGCGCCAGCACACCGTCGACATCGTCACCGACCACATCGACCGGTTCACGCCGAAGGGCATCCTGCTGAAGTCCGGCAAGGAGCTCGAGGCCGACATCGTCATCACCGCCACCGGCCTCAACCTGCAGGTCTTCGGCGGCGCGACGCTGGCCGTCGACGGCGCGAAGGTGGAGCCCGCCGACACGATGGCCTACAAGGGCCTGATGCTCAGCGACATCCCGAACTTCGCGTTCATCATCGGCTACACCAACGCGTCCTGGACGCTCAAGGCCGACCTGGTGTGCGAGTACGTCGTCAAGCTGCTGCGCCGCATGGACGGGACCGGCAACCGCATCGCCGTCCCCCGCCGCGACCCGTCGGTCACCGAGGAGCCCTTCCTCGACTTCGAGGCCGGCTACGTCATGCGCTCCATCCACGAGCTGCCGAAGCAGGGCTCGTCGTACCCGTGGCGGCTGAAGATGAACTACTTCAAGGACCTGCTGGTCTTCCGCAGGCCGGTGGACGACGAGGCGCTGGAGTTCAGCGCCTGAGGCGGGTGGGGTTTCACCACCTGGGTGGTGAAACCCCGACCTGGCACACGAAATCAGGGCCGGATCGGCAAGTTTCGTGTGCTCAGTTGCGTAGTTTCACCACCTAGGTGGTGAATCCCCACTCAGCCCGCCCCCGGACCTGGCCGACGAAACTCACGCCTGACCGACGAACCTTCGTCGGTCAAGCGACAGTTTCGCCGGTCGACCGGCGAAACTGTCGCTCCGCCTCACCACGCCAGGTCGTGCACGAACTCCTGCAGCTGGGCCAGGTTCCGGCACTCGACCATCGGCACGATCTCGCCGTACGTCGGCGCGGCGGAGTCGCCCGTGCCCCAGTTGCGCTCGTGCTCGGGGTTGAGCCAGAAGGAGCGCTTCACCGCACCGGACAGGCGGCGCAGGGTGTCCTCGTGCAGGTCGCTGTAGTTGGAGCGGGCGTCGCCGAGGATGAGCAGGGTCGTCTTGGGCGTGAGCGCGTCGAGGTGGTTCTCCTCGAACTTCGTGAACGCGCGGCCGTAGTTGGTGCGGCCCCACAGCGCGGCGTGGCTGGCCGACGCGGAGAGGTCGGCGAGCACGTCGACCGGGTCGGCGCCGGGGCGGAAGTGGCCGGTCACCTCGTGCACGTGGTCGATGAAGGTGAAGGCCCGCATGCTATGGAAGACCTCGCGCAGCGCGAAGACGAAGAGCAGCGTGAACTGCGCGAAGTTCGCGACCGAGCCGCTGATGTCGCACAGCACGACGAGGTCGGTGCGGTGCGGGCGCTTCGGCCGGTGGTGCGTGGTGATGGGCACGCCGCCGGTGGCGATGGAGGCACGGACGGTACGACGGAAGTCGAGTGGCGCGGTCCGCGCGTGCCGCGAGTGCTGCTCCTTCGCGAGCCGGGTGGCGAGGCGCCGGGCGAGGGGGAAGATCTCCTTGCGCATCTCCTCCAGGTCGGTGCGCCGGGCGGCCATGAAGGCGAGCTTGTCGATGCTGGGACGGATCGCGACGTCGGCGATGTGGTCAGGCCCCTTCTCCTCGGCGATGCGGCGACGGGCGTCGTCCTCGACCAGCGCGGTGAACTGCCCGATCCGGCGGTTGGCCTGCCGGCGGGCGTCCTCCTCGTCGGTGCCGGAGCCGGTGTCGGCGAGCATGGCCTGCACGAGCCGGTCGACGAGCTCCTGCGGGGCGACGCGCTGCAGCGCGGTGTAGGCCGACCACGAGGACAGGCCGGGGCCGCGGCCGGGCATCGAGCCGAAGGTGCCGACCATCTCGGCGGCCATCATCCGCAGCTCGGTGGCGTCGACCTGCGGGGCCTCGAGCACCTGCGCGAGCCGGTCGCGGAAGGACACCAGCGCGGTGGCGTTGTCCTTCACCGCCCCACCGTCACCGTCGCCGTCGCTGTCGCCGGCGCCAGCCTCCTCCGCGGCGGCCGCACCGTCGCCGACCATCGCCGGGAAGTAGACGTCGAAGAGTGCGTCGAAGGTCGTGCGCTGCGACTGCTTCTTGACCATCGTGGCCGCGAACGCGTCGCGGACGGTGGCCCGGTCGCTCCACCGCAGCGCCGAGAGGGCTGCGACGGCGTCGAGGTCCTCGGCGAGCGAGACGGACAGGCCGGCGCCCCGCAGCGCCTCGACGAAGGCGAGGTGGCGGTCGAGGAGTCCGGAGCGGTCGGCGCTCATCGCGTTCCTCAAGCCCGGTTGAGCTTGAGCTCCTTCACGGCACGGTCGTGGTCGGACTGGTGCTTGAGGACGGCGCCGAGGGTCTGCGCGATCGCGGCCTCGTCGAGGTCGCGGATCTCCAGCGCGATGAGGGTGCGGGCCCAGTCGACGGACTCCGCGATCGACGGCGCCTTCTTCAGTTCCAGGTCGCGCAGCCGCGCGACGGTCTCCACGACCTGCTGGGCGATCCGGTCGTCGAGTCCGGGCACCTGCTGCTGCAGGATCTGCCGCTCCCGCTCGGCGTCCGGGTAGTCGATGTGCAGATAGAGGCAGCGCCGCTTGACCGCCTCGGACAGCTCCCGGCTCGCGTTCGAGGTGAGCACGACGTACGGGCGCCGGGCGGCGGCCACCGTGCCGAGCTCGGGGATGGTGACCTGGAAGTCGCTGAGCACCTCGAGCAGCAGGCCCTCGACCTCGATGTCGGTCTTGTCGACCTCGTCGATCAGCAGCACCGTCGGCTCCTCGCGCCGGATGGCGGTCAGCAGCGGCCGGGTGAGCAGGAACTCCTCGGTGAAGATGTCGTCGTGGGTGGCGTCCCAGTCCTGCCCGCCGGAGCTCGCGGCGTTGGCGGCCTGGATGCGCAGCAGCTGCTTCTTGTAGTTCCACTCGTAGAGCGCCCGCGCCTCGTCGAGGCCCTCGTAGCACTGCAGCCGGACCAGCTCGGCCCCGGTCGCGCGCGAGACCGCCTTCGCCAGCTCGGTCTTGCCGACACCGGCCGGACCCTCCAGCAGCAGCGGCTTCTCCAGCGCGCCGGCGAGGAAGGTGGTGGTCGCGGTGGCGGCGTCCGCGAGGTAGCCCGCGGCCTCGAGCCGGGTGGCGACGTCGCTCGGTGAGTCGAACCAGGTCATGGCCTCATCCTGCCTGCTGCACGGTGGTGGCGGCGCGGCACCTGTCACAGATCACACCCGACACCGCGCACACCGGTCGTGACCCGCGGCGGTCCGTGTCGTTGTGATCGGCAACGGGGACGACCACCACGACGACAGCGACCAAGGGGGGAACGATGTCTCATCGTGTTGCCCCGGTTGCCTGGCTGCGCGTCGCGGTCCACTCGCTGCGTACGACGACCACGGTGGCCGGCATGACGCTGCTCCTCGGCTTCGGCGCGCTCGGCGTAGTCAGCGAACCGTCGATGAGCACGCCCGAGCGCCACATCGACATGGCCGCGGGCCCGCTGGACGACCTGATGCAGGACAACCGCTGCTCCTTCACCGGGTTCGACAAGTCGGTGATCCCGAGCTCGGCGATCGTGCGCACCCCCGAGGGTGACACCAAGCTCGTGTCCTTCGACCACGGGTGGGACGTCTTCAGCGGCCGGGTCGCCGGCACGCTCGTGGCCGTGTGCCTCGGCCCGGAGCGGGAGCAGCCTGCCACTGACGAGGCCGCCGTGCCGACGCCGGCGCCCTTCCACCACGGCCCGCGCAACGCCGCACCCCACTGATCCTCCACTTCCTCAGGGCGTGAGCGCCCGGCCGAGCAACGCCAGCACCAGCGCCGGCTGGCCTGTCGTCGTACCGGTGCCACCAGGCACGCCGTCCGCACCTCCGATCCGGTGGTGCCACGCGCGGTCCGCCCTTGCGGTCGTCCCGACACCGACCCGCCGTCCCGGCGAGTGATGAGTTCTCGCGCCCCCTGCCGTCACACGTGATGACAGGACACGATGAGAGAGGACGAGACGATGATCGTGGACACCACCACCAACCTCACCGTCGAGGAGGCCGGCATGGTCGCGGAGGTCGACGAGCCGCAGTTCGCCGAGCTGGTCGAGCGCCACCGGCGCGAGCTGCACGTGCACTGCTACCGGATGCTCGGCTCCTTCCACGACGCCGAGGACACCGTGCAGGAGACCTTCCTGCGCGCCTGGCGCCGGCGGGAGACGTACGAGGGCCGTTCCACCTTCCGGGCGTGGCTCTACCGGATCGCCACCAACGCCTGCCTGGACCTGCTCGCCCGACGCCGGCCCGAGCCGGCCAGCGGCGAGGTGCGGTGGCTCCAGCCCTACCCCGACCGGCTGCTCGACGAGCTCGCCGCCGACGACGCCGACGAGCCCGAGGTGGTCGCGGTGGCGCGCGAGACGATCGAGCTCGCGTACGTCGTCGCGGTGCAGCACCTCGCCCCGCGACCGCGCGCGGTGCTGATCCTGCGCGACGTCCTCGGCTGGCCGGCCAGGGACGTCGCCGAGATGCTCGGCAACACCGTGAACTCGGTCAACAGCGCGCTGCAGCGGGCCCGCGCCGGCATGCGCGAGCACCTGCCCACCGACCGCCAGGAGTGGACCGGCAGCGAGGACGACGACACCCGCGACCTCGTCCGCCGCTTCACCGACGCCAGCGTCGCCGCCGACGTCTCCACCCTGGCCACCATGCTGCGCGAGGACGTGCGCTGCTCGATGCCACCCACGCCGGGCCTGTACGTCGGGCGCGACGCCGTGGTGCGCAACTGGGTCGAGGACGGCTTCGAGTCGATGACCGGGCTGCGGGCCGTCCCGACGGCCGCCAACCGCCAGCCCGCGATCGCCTTCTACGAGTGGCAGGAGGACGAGGGCGCCTGGCTGCCGCTCACCATCGACACGCTGCGCATCAGCGGCGGGATGGTCACGGAGATCTTCACCTTCCACGCCGACCAGTTCCCGCGGCTCGGGCTCCCCGAGCGGCTGACGGCAGACGACACCGAGGGGCGGTGACGACGATGGTCCCCACGACCGCCTCCACGGGCACCCCTGCCCCCACGACCGGGCGCCGCGACGCCCCCGGACCCCGCGGCCTGCGCCGGGTCCTCGGCACCGCCGCCCTCGCCGTGCCGGCCGCGACGGCGGCCACCACCCTGGCCGGCGCCGCCGCCCGGGCCCTCGGCGTCGAGCTCGAGGTGCCGGACGACGGCGAGCGGGTCCCGCTCGGCGGCATCGCCGTGCTGACCGGCTTCTTCTCCACCGTCGGGCTCGTCATCGCCGTCGTCCTGCACCGCTGGAGCACCCGGCCGGCCGCGCGGTTCGTGCAGGTGAGCGTCGCGCTGACCGCCGCGTCGCTGGCGCCGCCCTTCCTCGTCGGCGCCAGCATCCCGACCGCCTGCACCCTCGCCGTGCTCCACCTCGTGGCCGCCGCGATCGTCGTACCGGCCCTGGCCCGCGCGCTGCGGCCCGCGACTCGCCGGCAGCAGTAGGTGCGAGGAGAGTCGCCGGGCGTACCGCTGGACGGAACTCGGCCTTCAGCACCACGCCCGGCACCCGGAGGGTGGAGCCCATGAGCGACACCCTCCTCGAGTCCGACACCGCCGTGGCCCAGGCCGCGGAGCGCCTGCGCTCCGCGGCTGCCAGCGGTGTCGCCTGCGCTCCGGTCCGTGACCTGATCGGCGCCGCCGACATCGCCCGTGCCTACGCGGTCCAGCAGCAGGTCAACGGCGCCCGGGTCGCGGCCGGGGCCCGGGTGGTCGGCCGCAAGATCGGCCTGACCTCCTCGGCGGTGCAGCAGCAGCTGGGCGTCGACCGTCCGGACCTGGGCGTGCTCTTCACCGACATGGAGCACGACGCGGCCAGACCGGTGCCCGTGGACCGCTACCTCCAGCCGAAGGTGGAGGCCGAGATCGCCTTCGTCCTGGGCACCGACCTCGTCGACGGCGAGCTCGACCTGGACCAGGTGCGCGACGCCGTGCACCACGCCGTGGCCGCGATCGAGATCTGCGACAGCCGCGTCGCCGGGTGGGACATCACGTTCGGCGACACGGTCGCGGACAACGCATCCGCCGGCGGCTTCGTGCTCGGGACCGTGCCGCGGGCGCTGGCTGACTTCTCGCCCGTCGACGCGGTGATGTCGATGACGGTGACCGGTCAGGAGGACTCGACCGGCACCGGCGCCGACTGCCTCGGCGACCCCCTGCTCGCGCTGCAGTGGCTGGCCCGGACGGCCCGCGACCTCGGCGACCCGCTGCGGGCCGGCCAGGTCGTCCTCTCCGGTGCGCTCGGCCCGATGCGCCCCGCCACCCCTGGCGCCCAGGTGGAGGTGTCGATCAGCGGCCTGGGCTCGCTGTCCATCACCTTCGCAGAGGAGGCGTGATGTCGGACCGCACGAAGGTCGCGATCATCGGGTCGGGCAACATCGGCACGGACCTGATGATCAAGGTCATGACGACCGCGAAGCACCTCGAGATGGGTGCGATGGTCGGCATCGATCCCGCCTCCGACGGCCTGGCCAGGGCCCGCGACCTGGGGGTCGCGACCACGCACGAGGGCGTCGAGGGCCTGGTCGCCCTGCCCGGCTTCGACGACATCGACATCGTCTTCGACGCCACGTCGGCGAAGGCACACGTGCACAACGACGCGCTGCTGCGCCCCCTCGGCAAGCGCCTGATCGACCTGACCCCGGCCGCTGTCGGCCCGTACGTCATCCCGGCGGTCAACATCGACGAGCACCTCGACGCACCGAACGTGAACATGGTGACCTGCGGTGGACAGGCCACCATCCCCGTGGTCGCCGCGATCTCACGCGTCGTGCCGGTCGAGTACGCCGAGATCGTCGCCTCGATCGCGTCGAGGTCCGCCGGTCCGGGCACCCGCGCCAACATCGACGAGTTCACCGAGACCACCTCCGCCGCCATCACCGCGGTCGGCGGGGCGCGGCGGGGCAAGGCGATCATCATCCTCAACCCCGCCGAGCCGCCGCTGATGATGCGCGGCACCGTCCTGGCCCTGGTCCACGCGCCCGATCCGGCCACCCACGACGAGGTCCGCGCCAGCATAGAGAAGATGGTCGCCGACGTCGCGGCCTACGTCCCCGGCTACCGGCTCGTGCAGGACGTCCAGGTCACCCCGGTCCCCGAGGACCAGCCGGTGCACACCCTGCTCGCGGAGGACGCCGACAGCAGCACGCGGCCGACCCACCAGGTCTCGGTGTTCCTGGAGGTCACCGGCGCGGGGCACTACCTGCCGGCGTACGCCGGCAACCTCGACATCATGACGTCGGCCGGCCTGCAGGTCGCCGAGCGGATCGCGGCGGCAGGGACAAGCGCATGAGCACCCCCATCTTCGTCCAGGACGTGACCCTGCGCGACGGCATGCACGCCGTGCGGCACCGGATCGACACCGAGGACGTCAAGCGGATCGTCGTCGCCCTCGACGAGGCGGGCGTCGACGCCATCGAGGTCGCCCACGGCGACGGGCTGGCCGGCGGGTCGCTCAACTACGGGCCCGGCTCGCACACCGACTGGGCATGGATCGAGGCTGCCGCCTCGGTCCTGGAGCGCGCCCGGTTGACGACCCTGCTGCTGCCCGGCGTCGGCACCGTGCACGAGCTGAAGCACGCCTACGACCTCGGGGTCCGCTCGGTGCGGGTCGCGACCCACTGCACCGAGGCCGACGTCGCGGCCCAGCACATCGAGGCGGCGCGCGAGCTCGGCATGGACGTGTCGGGCTTCCTCATGCTGTCCCACATGGCCTCGCCGGAGGACCTGGCGCAGCAAGCGAGGCTGATGGAGTCCTACGGCGCACACTGCGTCTACGTCACCGACTCCGGCGGCCGGCTGACCATGGACGACGTCGCCGCCCGGGTCCGTGCCTACCGCGACGTCCTCGATCCCGCCACGGAGATCGGCATCCACGCCCACGAGAACCTCTCGCTGTCCGTGGCGAACTCCGTGGTCGCGGTCCAGAACGGCGTGCGCCGCGTCGACGCCTCGCTTGCCGGGCACGGCGCTGGCGCCGGGAACTGTCCGCTCGAGGCGTTCGTCGCCGTGGCCGACCTCTCCGGGTTCGAGCACCGCTGCGACCTGTTCAAGCTGCAGGACGCGGCCGACGACATCGTCCGCCCCCTGCAGGACCGCCCGGTCCGGGTCGACCGTGAGACCCTCACCCTCGGCTACGCCGGCGTCTACTCCTCCTTCCTCCGCCACGCCGAGCGCGCAGCCGAGCAGTACGACGTCGACGTCCGCGACATCCTCATGGAGTGCGGCCGCCGCGGCCTCGTCGGCGGCCAGGAGGACATGATCGTCGACATCGCCCTCACCATCGTCTCGGCGCGGACGACCGTCCCCGCCTGAGGTGCCCACCGTCCCGGGCCGCGGCAGCGTCGCAGCCACGACCAGAGCCGCGGTCCGGGACGACCGGGGGTGGTGGCCGGTGGCCCCTGCCCTCTTCGCCCTGGCGTGGGGCGGCAACCAGTTCACGCCCCTCCTGGCGATGTACCGCGACCTCGAGGGGTACGGCGCGGCGACGGTCAACCTCCTGCTGGCGATGTACGTCGTCGGGCTGGTTCCGGGCTTCCAGCTCGTCGGGCCGTTGTGTGACCGGTTCGGCCGGTCCACCTGCGTCCGGGCAGGCCTCGTCGTCTCGGCCCTGTCCAGCGTGCTGCTGGCACTCGCCCCCGGGCAGCCTGCCGTCCTGGCGCTGGGACGGCTGCTGGCCGGGTTCGCCGTGGCTGTCGCCATGGTGGTCGGCACGACCTGGGTGGACGAGCTCACCGACGACGCCGCTCCCACCGGCACCGCGGCCCGGCGGGCCCGGCATCGGGGCGGGCGTCGCCGGCTGCCTCTCCCAGTGGGCACCGTGGCCGCGCGTGCTGCCGTACCTCGGGCACGTGCTGCTCGTCGTGGCGGCCGCCGTCGTGCTGCGGGGTGCGCGGGAGACGGCGCCGCCCGGCCCGGGGCCGGGCAGGTGGGTCGACCTGCGCCTGCCGCGGTGCCACCGGCGCCGGTTCCTGTGGCTTGTGCTGCCGACGGCACCGTGGGTGTTCGCGTCGGCGGGCCTCGCCTACGCGATCGTCCCCGAGCTGGTGCGCGAGGAGACGGGCGGGCTGCGCGTCGCGTTCGCGACCCTGCTCACCGTGCTCACCCTGGGCTCGGGTGCAGTGGTCCAGCGCTGGGTGCCTGCACTCGGCCGGGTGACCGGGCACCGGGAGGCCCTGGTCGGGATCAGCACGATGGCGGTCGGTGTCGTCCTCGTGGCCGTCGAGGTGCACGTCCGCTCCGTGCCGCTCGCGGTCGTCGCGGCCCTCGTCCTCGGCAGTGCCTACGGCATCACGATCGTCGCCGGCCTGGTCGAGGTGCGCCGGATCGCCGCCGAGGAGGAGCTCCCGGGCCTGACCGGTGTCTTCTACGCGCTGACCTACGTCGGCTTCGCGCTCCCGGCCGTGCTCGCGGCGCTGCTCCCCCTCGTCGGCTACGGCACCTCGACCGCCGTGCTGGCAGCCTGCTGCGTGGCGAGCGCGCTGGCCACCGCCCGCGGCCTGGCCGCGGGCGGTGGTGTCAGCTCGCGCGCGACTCGCCCTTGAGCGACGGGAAGTCGTCGTCGCGGTACTCCCCCGCCGGCCGCTGTCCCTCCACCTCGACCTCACGGTGGCGCAGCTCGACCCGACGGATCTTCCCGGAGATCGTCTTCGGCAGCTCGAAGAACTCCAGCCGACGCACCCGCAGGTACGGCGCCAGGTGCTCCCGCGCGTAGCGCAGGATCGACTCCGCCGTCTCCGGACCCGGCTCGTGCCCGTCCACCAGCGCGACGTACGCCTTCGGCACCGCCAGCCGCACCGGGTCCGGCGCCGGCACCACCGCGGCCTCCGCCACCGCCGGGTGCTCGATCAGCACCGACTCCAGCTCGAACGGGCTCACCTTGTAGTCCGACGCCTTGAACACGTCGTCGGTGCGCCCCACGTAGGTGATGTAGCCGTCCTCGTCGCGTGCCGCCACGTCGCCGGTGTGGTAATAGCCGCCCGCCATCGCATCCGCGTTCTTCTCCGGGTCACCCTGGTAGCCGGTCATCAGCGCGACCGGGGACGCCGAGAGGTCCAGGCAGATCTCGCCCTCGCCCACGCCGTGGACCATCTCGCCGCTGACCGGGTCGACCAGCACGCTCGGGACCCCCGGCAGCGGACGGCCCATCGAGCCGGGCTTCACCGGGGACCCGGGCGTGTTGCCGATCTGCGCCGTGGTCTCGGTCTGGCCGAACCCGTCGCGAATGGTCAGGCCCCAGTGCTGCTCGACCTGGCTGATCACCTCGGGGTTCAGCGGCTCGCCGGCGCCGACGAGCTCGCGCAGCGGCGCGGGCTTGGTCCCGAGGTCGGCGTTGATGAGCATCCGCCACACCGTCGGCGGCGCGCAGAACGAGGTGACCCGCTCGGTGTGCAGCCGGTCGAGCAGCGTGGAGGCCTCGAAGCGCTGGTAGTCGTGGACGAGGATCGTCGCCTCGGCGTTCCACGGCGCGAACAGCGACGACCACGCGTGCTTCGCCCAGCCGGGGCTGGAGATGTTGAGGTGCACGTCGCCGGGACGCAGGCCGATCCAGTACATCGTCGACAGGTGGCCGACGGGGTAGGACGCCTGGGTGTGCTGCACGAGCTTCGGCCGCGACGTCGTGCCGCTCGTGAAGTACAGCAGCAGCGGGTCCTCCGGACGCGTCCCCGGGTGCGGGAGGTCGACACCGGCGTGCTGGGCGGTGTCGGCGAGCGGGGTCCAGCCGGCACGGTGGCCGACGACGACGCGGAGGTAGTCACCGGGCACCTCGTCGAACTTGCCTGCGTCGCCCTTGCCGCACACCACCGCCCGGGCGGAGGTGCGCTCCAGCCGGTCACGCAGGTCGGCGGGGCCGGCGGCCTGCGCAGTCGGCACGATGACCGCACCGAGCTTCATCACGCCGAGGACGACCTCCCAGAGCTCGACCTGGTTGCCGAGCATCACCACGACGGGGTCGCCCCTGCCGACGCCGAGATTTGCGAGCAGGTGGGCGACCCGGTTGGAGCGCACGACCATCTCGTCGAAGGTCACCGCGGTGCGCGAGCCGTCCTCGGAGAGGACGACCAGCGCCTCCCGCTGGTCGTCCAGCGCGAAGGCGTCGAACCAGTCGTGCGCCCAGCACCACCTGTCCCCCACGTCGGGGAAGGAGAAGCCCGCGACAGCGGCCTCGTGGTCGCCACGCCAGGCGAGCAGCTGGTCGCGCGCCGCACGGAAGGAGGTGGTCGCGTCGGTCACCGGACTCACCCCGCCAGGCCCAGGTACTGGACGATCACGTCGTTGAAGTCGCCCGCGCGCTCGATCTGCGTCCAGTGGCCGCAGCCGGCGAACACGTGGAGGTCGGCGTTCGGGAGCAGGCGCAGCATGGTCAGCGCGACGTCGACGGGGACGATGTTGTCCTCGCGACCGTGGACCAGCAGCGTCGGGCGGGTCACGGCGCGCACCTGCTCCTCGGTGATCGCGAGCTGCCCTCCGGCATGGTCGGGGTGGAAGAACATCAGGCGGTAGGCCTCGTGGGCTCCGGGAGCCGCACTCGCCTCGTACCGGATCTGCACCAGCTCGTCGGTGATCAGGTCCGGGTCGACCGCGAAGTGCCCGCGCAGCAGGTCCCGCATCGCCTCCGGCGACGGCTCGTAGGCCCGCAGCGCCTCGAGGCCCTTGGTCATCGTCATGCCCACCCCCGGGGCACCCATCAGCACCAGCCGGTCGAGGCGGTCCTGGTCGTCCTCCGCCATCTGCAGCGCGATCCGGCCGCCGAGCGAGTTGCCGACGATGGACACCTTCTCCAGGCCGAGGGCGTCCAGGAAGCCCCACACGTGGTCGGTCCAGGTGCGCAGGCTGTAGCGCACGTCAGCAGGACGCTCGGTGTGCCCGAAGCCTACGATGTCCAGGGCGAGCGCCCGGGCGTGCCTGGCCACGGCGGGTAGGGCGTGCTGCCAGTTGGCGTAGGCGGAGACGCCGGGTCCGGAGCCGTGCAGGAACAGCACCGGCGTGCCGGAGCCGACGTCGTGGTAGTGCGTGGACGTGCCGCGGACGTCGATGAAGGCGCCGTCGACGAGGTCCGTCGGCGAGTGGGAGGCAGTTGAGGTGGTCACACCGCGACGCTAGGAACCGCCGATGCCCCGGACAACGCGTGGTTCCAGCCGTTAGAAAGCGCTGGGGGGCGGCCCTCAGAGGGGCGGCAGGGACGAGCGGTCCCCGGCCACGGCGTCGTGCTCCGCCCGCAGCAGCTCGCGGCGCAGCTGTGGGTCGGCCGAGGCCCGGCGGAACGCGTCGAGCTCGACGGCGAGGCGCTCCGGGTCGTCGATCTGGGCGATCAGGTTGCGCCGGGCCAGGCTCATCGGCGCGGCCTCGTCCAGGAACACCCGGCGTCGGCCGTCCGCCCAGGCGGTCACGCGATCGTCGACGCCGTCGCGCAGTGCGTCGTGGAGCACGGGGACCAGGGTCGCGCCGTCGTGCCAGCCCGTCAGCGAGGTGTGCCCGGCCAGGGGGTGGGTGACGTGCGCTGCGGCGGCGACGAGCACGACCCGCCCCGACCGGTACGACGTGGCGCTGCGCTGGTGCATCCGCGCTGTCGCGAGGCCGAGCACCTCGGGGTCACCGCCAGTCACCCGGCGCAGGACTCGGCGCAGCCTGGGGGCGACGCTGGCCTCGTCGAGGGCGAGCGACTCCTGGCACACGTATCGCCACGTCGACGGCCCGACCCGCTCGACGACCGCACCGGCGCGGCCGTCGACCTGGAGGGTGGTGTCGGCGTAGCCCTGGCGGGCGAAGTCGTGGCCCACCACCGCGACCACCCCGCGCTCGGTCCAGGTCGTCCCCTCGAACCCGAGGCCCGTGGCCCGGCGGACGCCGCTCGCAGGGCCGTCAGCGCCGACCACCCAGTCCGCGGCGATCCCCCGCCCGTCGGGGAGGGTCAGCACCGCTCCGTCCACGTACTGCCGCAGGCCGCTGACGCCGGGCGCGTCGACGACCGAGACCCGGTGGTCGAGCAGTGCGTCACGCAGGATCGTCCGCAGCCGCGCCGGCTCCAGCCGGAGGTTGAACGGGTACGGCGCATCCGGGCCCAGCTCGCGCAGGTCGAAGGCGAGCCGCTCACCCGTGGCCAGCACCGAGATGCCCCACGACGCGGTCGCCTCACCGGCGACGAGCGCGGCGTCGAGCACGCCGAGCCGGTCCAGGATCGGCAGCACGGACCAGTGGTGGACGCCCGACCAGGTGGGCCCCGGTCGCGTGGACGAGCCCGTGGAGGTGTCGACCAGGGTGACCGCGACCCCTCTTCGGGCGAGCCCCAGCGCAGTCGCGAGCCCGGCCGTGCCGGCACCCACGACCGCGACGTCCGTCACCCGCGCGGTCACGAGGGCACCCGGCTGCCCAGCAGCTGGAGGCCGTTGTCGCGGAACACTTGCTGCGCCCCGCCGGGGGGCAGGGCACCGCGCGCCTCGGCGTCGACGAGGAACGACCGGACGTCACCGGTGAGGTCGGGGAAGAAGGGGTGGTCGGTGCCAACCACGACGCGGTCCGCACCGAACCTGTGCACCAGCAGCCGCAGGTGCTCCGGGTCGAGCACCAGGGTGTCGACGTACAGGGACCGGACGCGCTCGTCGATGGCCTCGACGGGTGCGCCGTCGAACAAACCCGCCCCGAGCCGGAGCCGCGGGTAGGACCAGGCGAAGCCACCGCAGCCGTGGGCCAGCACGACGCGCAGGCAGGGGAAGCGCTCCAGGACGCCGCCGAAGACGAGCGCGCCGGCGGCCAGGGCGGTGTCGGCGTGCATGCCGAGCCCGAAGTCGTAGGGCTGCCCCGAACGGCGCACCGTCCCGGAACCGCCGTCGGCGGGGTGGACGAAGACGAGGGCGCCCAACGCCTCGGCCGCCTCGAAGAACGGCTGCAGCGCGGGCGAGTCGAGCTCGTGGCCCCCGGGGCGGGCGCCGATCTCGACGCCCAGGAGGGGCGTCGTCCCGCCCATCAGCTCGCGGAGCACCTCGGTCGAGTCCGCGGCGTGTGGCAGCGGGACGGTGCCCAGGCCGTGCAGCCGGCCGTCGCCCCGGCTCACCGCCGCGGCGATCGACCGGTTCATGGCCACCGCGTACGCCCGTGCCGCCCCCCGGTCCCCGGTGTAGGGGAAGGTCACCGGGACCGGCGAGAGCACCTGCTGCTCGATGCCGGCGGCGTCGAGGTCGCGCAGGCGCGCTCCGACGTCCCACAGCGGAGCGCGCACCTCGCGGAAGACCTGCCCGGCGCGCACGACCTGTCCCCGCTCCTCGTCGAGCACGACGAGGTGCGGCAGGTCGGCGGGGAGGACGCCGTCGGTGAAGACGTCGGTGCCCAGCCAGTGCGCGTGCAGGTCCACCCCGCCGCGCAGATCAGGGACCGTCATCGGCTGGATCTCCTCCACGGTGCGCTCCGGCGGCTGGTGCAGGCCGCCACGGTGCCGGAGC
Organism: Nocardioides sp. J9; assembly: GCF_007829375.1. Taxonomy (NCBI): domain Bacteria; kingdom Bacillati; phylum Actinomycetota; class Actinomycetes; order Propionibacteriales; family Nocardioidaceae; genus Nocardioides; species Nocardioides sp. J9. The sequence continues at coordinate 67,488 of NZ_VLJQ01000055.1, forward strand.
ACCCCGGGTCCCCGCACCGGGGCATTCCGGCCGCCGGAACGGGGGACTTTCGCGCACGCCGCCCTCGACGTACAGTGACGGGCATCACGCAAATGGTCAGACCAAGGAGTCGCGATGAGCGTCACCCAGGAGCCGCCCACGCGCTCGCGGACCCCCGACACGGAGCCGCCGAGCATCCTCACCAAGGCCTTCGACCTGCTCCGGGCGTTCAACCCGCACCAGCGGGTGATGACCCTCAGCGAGCTGGCTCGCGCCTCGGGGCTCCCGAAGTCGACCGTGCACCGGCTGCTCGCCCGGCTGGTCGAGCTCGGCGCGGTCGAGCACCATCGCTCGGGCTACAAGATCGGCCTCGGCCTGCTGCAGCTCGGCGCCGGCACGCCGGCGGGCTACATGCGCGACCTGGGCATGCCCCACCTCAGCCAGCTGCACCGGTGGAGCGGCGCGACGGTGCACTTCGCGGTGCTGCGGCAGTTCGACGTGGTCTACCTCGAGAAGCTCAATGCTCCCGGCTCCCCCGCCGGCATCACGAGCGTCGGCGGGCGCCTTCCCGCGAATTGCACCGCGATCGGCAAGGCGCTGCTCGCGCACGAGAATTTCGACGACCTGGGGGCGTTCCTGCCGCAGCCGCTGCCCCGGATGACCGCCCGGTCCGTGACCGACGTGGACGAGCTCATCGACGAGCTGCGTCGCGTGCGCGTCACGGGGATCGCTCGTGAGGAGGGCGAGGCCCAGCCCGGCCTGTCCTGCGTCGCGGCGCCCGTCGTCCTCAACGGCTTCGCCATCGGAGCGGTGTCGTTGGGCTTCCCCACTGGTAGCGAGCTGCCGGCCCGCGCCGAGCAGGCGCTGTCGATCACCGCCCGGCGCATCGCCGAGGACGTGGACACCGGCCTGGCCGGCCGGGAGCACTGGTTCCCCCGCGAGGTCTGACGCGCGGGCCCTGGGACCGGGGGCGGTGGGACGCGCATCCCGCTGCCCCCGTTGGCCGTCCGCCGGACGGCGCCGCCGGGTGACGGCCGTCGTGGCCGTCACCCGGTCCGTCGTCACCGGAAGATCGCGAAGGCCTTGTTGGAGTTGAAGATCTCGGTGACCACCCAGTCGGACCACTCGAGCTCCATGTCTAGCTCTGACATCGCGCCGAGCAGGCAGAACCAGTTCAGCATCTCGTGCTGGCCCGAGTCGACGATCTCCCTGCTGGTTCGGGCGTTCCAGGTGTCGTAGTCGCCGGCGAGCATCGCGTCGTAGAGGCGCTGGTCGGACTCCGTGTCAGGCCGCATGTGCCACCCGGCGTCGTACAGGAAGGCGTGCGACCAGCTCGAGGAGGCGACGAGCGCGACCCGCTTGCCGCTCCGGGCGACGGAGCGCGCCACGGCGCGTCCGAACTCGAAGCAGCGCCGGGGGCTGGGGCCGGGCGGGTCGAGGTCCTCGCCGGCCCTGATGTCGGCGAACCGCGCGATCCCGCCCTGGCGGGCGATCACGTGCTCGCCGTAGCAGTTCACGGCGAGCGGGACGATCGGGTACGGGAACTCCTGCCCGACATTGTCGTAGTCGAGGAAGAGCTGTGTGTTGCCGAAGGCGTGGGGGAAGTAGATCCCCTCGCGCGGTTCGTACGAGTAGGCCACGTCGACGCCCTCGTTGAGGACGTCGCTCGTGAGCTGCTTGGCGAACTGCGGGTCACCCTTCATGGTGAAGGTGGTGTCGCTGGGAAGCCCCCAGACGTTCGGGACCTTCAGCTTCTGGGTGAGCACGCCGAAGGGCTCGACGACGGTGTCGTCGTAGGCGAGCACGCAGAACGACGGGATGACCTCCTCGCGGAAGTTCTCGTACTGGTCGTCGCCCCACACCAGGAGCACGTCCGGTTGGAACTCGTCGATCGCCTCGCGGCAGCGGCGCATGTCGTCGAGGAGCCGGCGGCGGTGCGCGGCAGCAGCGGTGGTGCCGCCGTCCTCGCCCCACTCCTGCCGGGCGAGGTCGCTCCAGCTCCCCGGGTCCTTGACCTCGTCCGGGATGTCCGGGTCCTTCATGGCGCTCTTGAGCAGGTTCGCCATGTGCTCGTCCGATCCGGCGAGCGGCGGGTAGTGGGTGAGCCCCACGCCGAGTACGTCGGTCACGGTGTCCTCCTGGGGTGACGGGGTCGGTTCGGGTTCAGGTCCTGACGGTCAGGACGCCGGGGTCAGCAGGGCGCGCTCCACCTCTCCGGCGGGTGTGCCCGCGGTCGCGGCCTTGCGCAGCCGCATGAGCAGGCGCGGGKCGKCGACGACCACGGCGCCGACGAGACGTCCGTCCGGGCCGGCGTACAGGGCGGCGAGGTCGCCGCCGGCGACGCTGCCGTGCACCGCGACCGCGACGCCGTCCGCCGGGCGGCCGACGATCTGGATCCGGTGGCCGTACTGGTCCGACCACACGTACGGCAGGGGGACGTTCGGGCGGTCACGGCCGACGACGTGCGCCGCCACGACCTCGGCCTGGTCCCCGGCGTTGGTCCAGTGCTCGATGCGTAGCGGACGCCCGTAGGCGGGGTGGGGCCAGCGGGCGACGTCGCCCACGGCGTAGATGCCGGGGTGGCCGACGACCTGGAGGTCGACGTCGCACTCGACTCCGTCGTCGACCGGGAGGCCCGACCCGACGAGCCAGTCGGTCGCCGGGGTCGCGCCGATGCCCACCACGACCAGGTCCGCCGGCAGCTCCGTGCCGTCGTCGAGCCGCACCGCACGGACCTGGCCCTGGTCGGTGACGACCTCAGCCACCGAGCGGCCCGCCATCAGGCGGGCGCCCTGCGCCTCGTGGACGGAGGCCACCTCCGCGGCGACCTCCCGGCCCAGGACGTGGGCGAGCGGGACCTCCTGGGTCTCGACGAGGGTGACCTCGACCCCGCGTGCACGGGCGACGCTGGCGAACTCGGCACCGATGAAACCGGCTCCGACGACCACGGCGCGACGTCCCTCGCCGAGCCGGTCCCGGACGGCACGGGCGTCCTCGAGGGTGCGGATCACGTGCACGCCGTCGATGTGGTCGGTCCCCGGCAGGCGGCGGGGCTGCGCACCGGTCGCGACCACGAGGCCGTCGTAGACGATGGCGGACGGCCCCTCGTCGTCGACCACGTGCAGCGTCCGGTTCGCCGGCTCCAGGCCGACCGCGCGGGTTCCGAGCCGGACGTCGAGGTCCAGGCGCTCGACGTCCTCGGCAGTGAGCAGGGGCACCGGCGAGCCGTCCGACTCGGGGGCCAGCAGGTCCTTCGACAGCGGCGGTCGGTCGTACGGCAGGTGGGCCTCGTCTGACACGAGGACCAGCTCTCCGTCGTACCCGGCACGGCGCAGGGCCTGGACGGAGCGGACGGCCCCGGTCGATCCTCCGACGACGACGATGCGGTTCATCGGAGCACGTAGACCTTCCCGTCCTCACAGACGACGTCGAAGGTCTGGAGCGCGATCGTCGCAGGGAAGCAGAGTGCCTCGCCCGAGCGGATGTCGAAGCGGGCCATGTGCAGCGGGCAGACGACCTCGTTGCCCTCCAGGTCGCTGTCCTCGCCCAGGGACCAGTCCTCATGGGTGCAGGTGTCAGCGGTCGCGAAGTACTCACCGTCGTCGTTGCGGTAGAGCGCGACGGCGATGTCCTCGCCGTCGGCGGGAACGGTCATCGACTCGCCGGGGGCGAGGTCGCCCTCGTTGCAGGCGAAGCGCCGGCCGATCGTCTGCGCAGTCTCCATGGGCGTTCCTTTCTCTGCGATGTCGTCACTGTTCGTCATCGCGGGATCCCGTCACCACGGGACGTTCCGACGTCCGGAACCACGTCGTGCCGCGGCACGGCGGGTGCTGCACGGTGATCTGGACGTGATCGTGCCGTCCCACCTCCCTGGCCCCAGGGCGGCTGGCCGGCCCCTGAGAGACAAGGAGTCGTGCGTGTCCGCCTACGTGAACGACGACCGAGAGACGCCGCGCTTCCAGGTGAACCGCGCAGCGATGGTCGACCCCGAGGTCTTCGCCCTCGAGCGCGACCGGATCTTCAACCACTCGTGGCTGTACATCGGCCACGAGACGGAGCTGAAGAAGAAGAACGACTTCAAGACGCGCTCGGTGGCCGGCCGACCGCTGATCTTCGCCCGCGACGCGAAGGGTGAGATCAAGGTCTGGATCAACTCCTGCCCGCACCGCGGCGCCATGCTGTGCCGGGAGGACAAGGGCAACGCCCGCTTCCTCACCTGCTTCTACCACGGGTGGAGCTTCAGCACGGCCGGCGAGATGGTGTCGATGCCGGGCGACGAGTCGTACGGCCCGGACTTCCCCCGGCCCGGTCTGGCCGCGCCGGCGAAGGTCGACTCCTACCGCGGCTTCGTCTTCGTCAGCTTCGACCCTGACATCGTCGACCTGAAGACCTACCTCGCCGGTGCGACCGAGTACATCGACCTGGTCTGCGACCAGTCCGAGGTCGGCATGGAGGTGCTCGAGGGAACCCACGAGTACTCGATCAAGGCCAACTGGAAGCTGCTCGTCGAGAACAGCTTCGACGGCTACCACGCGGTGTCCACGCACCAGCGCTACTTCGAGATGGTGCTCGCCGCACGCGGCAAGCTCGACCCGAGCGCGCTCGGTGACTCGCGCGGCATCGACCTCGGCAACGGCCACGCCGTCGTCGCGGGGGCGCCGGCGACCGAGGGCCTGTTCGGGCGCCCGCTGTCCGAGGCCGGCGCTGCCGAGCGGGAGGCGCGCTTCGAGCGCTTCCGTGAGCGGTACGGCGCGGGCTGGGTCGACCGCATGCAGGGCAACCGCAACCTCGTGATCTTCCCGAACCTGGTCATCATCGACCTGGTCATGGGCGTGGTCATCCGCAAGATCGACCCGGTCTCGCCGGACTACATGGAGGTCACCGCCTGGGAGCTCGCCCCGCCGGAGGAGGGCGAGGAGCTGCGCAAGCAGCGCCTGGACAACTTCCTCACGTTCTGGGGGCCCGGCGGCCTCGCCTCGCCCGACGACGTCGAGGCCCTCGAGACCTGCCAGGTCGGCTACGGCGCTGCGCGCGAGCTGGAGTGGTCGGACATCTCCCGCGGCATGAACAAGAGCGTCAACAACACGACCGACGAGCTGCAGATGCGCACCTGGTGGCGCCGCTGGAACGAGCTGGTCACCGGCGAGGTGCTCCCGCCGGAGCCGAAGGACCCGCTCGGCGACGTCTTCGTCGCCCCGCGGGAGGACCGCGGAGCCGTCCCGACGGCCTGACGCCCGCCCTCCTGCACGAGGCCCGTCCACGCGTCGCGTGGACGGGCCTCGTCGTCTGCTCGCAGGTGGTGGCTGGGACGACCCGACAGCCGGACGCAGAGGACCCGCCCACGCGGTGCGTGGGCGGGTCCTCGTCGTCGCCGTCGGATGGTCGGGTCGTCTCGCGCCTGTCGGTCCGGCCGGGAAGGTCAGCTGGCCTGGCGCTCCCGCCAGGCGAGGGCCAGTGGCGTCAGCCGCGGTGCCACCCGGGCGAGCAGCCACTCGACGGTGCGCTGCCAGCCGTCGTACGACGCCGCGAAGCTGACGCCGTCCTCGGAGCGGCGGTGGAAGTCCGCGCCCACCCCGGGGTAGACGACGACCTGGCTGTGCACGTCGGATCCCCTGTCCAGGGCCCGCCGCAGGCGGGACACCTCGGCAGCGGACAGGTCCGCGGCGTCCTCACCGAGCAGGCCGAGCCACGGCGTCAGGAGCGCCGGGTCGGCCTCGACCGCCGCCACGTCCGGGGCCGGGGAGATGCCCACGACGGCACCGAGTCGCCGCCGCTGCGCCATTTCGAGGGCAGCGGTGGCCCCCTCACCGATGCCGACGACACCGACCTGGTCGCCGTACCAGTCGCGGACCGCGGCGCGCGCCTCCACGAGGTCCGCGACGCCGGGACCCGCCGGGACGGCGAGCGTCTCGAGCCCCTCGACGGCGAGGTTGTTCATCACCTCGACGACCTCGCCGTCGGCGACCGTCGCATCGGTCAGCAGGACCACGAGCCCGCGCGGTGTCCCGCCGAGCTGGATCTCCCTGGCGACCACACCGTTGCCGAGCTCCTGCGTGCGGGGCTCGATCATGATCACGTCGGACATCGGACGTCCTCCTTGCCGTCAGGCCTCGGGGTGCGGGGTCCAGGGCCAGTACTTCGCCGTCGCCCCCGCGTCGACGGTGATGTTGGTTCCGGTGACCATCGCCGACTCGTCCGACGCCAGGAAGACGACGGCGCCGACATAGTCGTCCGGCGTGGGCAGCCGGCCCAGCGGCAGCTGGGCCGCGAAGTCGTTGCGGTAGGTGGAGGGTCGCGCGAGCAGGTCCTCCATGGCGCGCCGCGCCTCGGGGTCGGTCGGCGCCGTCGCCGTCGGCGTGAACCCGTTGACGCGGATTCCGTGGCGAGCGAGCTCCATCGCGACCGACCGGGTGAAGTTGATCAGCCCGCTCTTCCCGGTGGAGTAGCCGACGTTGCCCGGCTGCCCCTGCCAGGCCGCGGTGGAGAGCACGTTGATGATGCTGCCCTCGCGGCCCCGCTCGATCATCGACCGGGCCACGGCTCGGGTGAAGAGGAAGGATCCACCCAGGATGACCTCGAGCTGGCGGCGGTAGTCGTCGTACGGCATGTCCAGCACGCCCTGCTGCTGGAAGAACACGGCGTTGTTGACGAGGACGTCGATGCCGCCCCACGCGTCGACGGCCATGGCGACCGCCTCGTCGGCGTGGGCGGGGTCGGTGACGTCGCCCGCCAGCGCGAGGGCGTAGCCGCCCCGGTCGCGGATGCGGGCGGCCGCGGCCTCGGCGACGTCCTTGGAGAGGTCGGTGCACAGCACCCGCGCCCCCTCGGCGGCGAGCCCTGCCGCCAGGGTCCCGCCGATGTTCGGGCTCGCGCCGGTGACGATCGCGACCTTGTCACGCAGCCGGTTCACAGGATGATGCTGACCTTGCCGTGGGGACGCAGCGCAGCCAGGTCCAGGACCGAACGGCGCGTGAGGAAGCGCAGTGCGCCGCTCTCGTCTCGCTCGAGGACGTGGCGGTAGGTGCCGACGTAGGTGTCGAACGCCGTGCCACGCATCCGGAAGACGGCGAAGTTGGCGGTCACCCGCAGCCGACCGTCCTTGTCCTGTCCGGCGAGCACGTTGGTGACCATGCGGCGGGTGCGGGAGTGCGGGTACTCGGCGTGGGCCGAGCGCTTCATCAGCGACCCGATGCGCTGTTCGAGCAGGAAGCGGTCGTCCTGCACGAGGAAGAGGTCGCGGCCGGGGTCACCCTCCGGCAGGTCCGTCGAGGGGACCAGGTACTGGCCCTCGGGCAGGAAGAGGTCGAGCCACTCGGGCAGTCGCCACTCGTCGAGCAGGTTCGCCTCCTCGTAGAGGAAGCGCTCTGCCTCCGCAGAGAGGGCCACGTCGTGCTCGGTGCGGAAGGGGGCGGTCGTCACGTCGGTCTCCTCGGTCGTTCGGGCCCGGGTGCGCCGGGCGACGACCTCAGGTTGCCGCCTGTCCCGACAACGGAGAACCGGCGGTTCCGGACCCCGGAACCGCCGGTGCGTGGCGGGTGTCAGGCGCCGTCAACGCCGCCGTCGCCGGACGTCACCAGTCCCCGACCACGAGCTCGAGACAGGCCTCGCAGGTGTGCACCGCGGAGCCGGCGAAGCGCGGCGGCGGGAAGGGGACGTCGAGCATCCGCTGCCAGGAGTAGGCCCACTGCCCGCAGGCGGTGGACATGCCACCCATCTCCTTGGCGTGTGCCACCGACGCCGGCCGGGTGACGAGCTCGCCGTCGATGTAGAAGTGCCGCACGTGGGTCGCCGTGACGTACCAGCGACGGCCGGTTGCAGCCGTGCCGCTACGCCCTCCGCCGGTCACTGCGGTGGTCATCGCATCCTCCAGATCGGGTCGCGCTTCTCGCGGAAGGCGGCGACGCCCTCCTTGATGTCCTCGGTGGTGAACGCCAACGCCAGCTGCGACTGAAGGGACGAGAGGGCGTCGGGCAGCGCCATGTCGCGGGTGGCGTCGATGGCGTCCTTGCCGAGGCGCATCAGCAGTGGCGACTTGCGGGCGATCCGCCCGGCCCAGTCACGGACGGTGGCGTCGAACTCGTCGGCGGGTACGACGGCGTTGACGATGTCGAGGCGCTCGGCCTCCGCGGCGTCGATCGGCTCGCCGAGCATCATCAGCTGGTTGGCGCGCATCCGCGGCACGTTGCGGTAGATGAGCGCCGAGATCATGAACGGGAAGACGCCTACGTTGATCTCGGGGCAGCCGAAGCGCACGCCCTCACGCGCGACGACCAGGTCGCAGGCCAGCGCGACCCCGAACGAACCGGCGAGGACGTCTCCGCCGGCGGCACAGATGACCGGCTTGCCGAGGCTGCCGATGAGTCGGTAGAGCCGCGGGAAGCGGTCCAGCCCGGCGTACTTGTCGATCGTCGGCGCGTCGCTGGCGAAGGCCTTGAGGTCGCCACCGGCCGAGAAGACCCGGTCGTGCGAGGACCCGAGGACGACGACGCGGACGTCCGGGTCGCAGCCGGCGTCCTCGAGGGCGGCGATCAGCTCATCGAGCAGGGCGTCGCTGAGGGCGTTGCGGGTGTCGGGCGAGTCGAGGGTCACGAAGGCGACGCCGTCGCCCTCGACCTCGTAGCGGACCAGGCTCATGTGGTTCCTCCGGTCAGGCCTCGAGGACGACCTTGCCGAAGCCGGCGCCGGTCTCGAGGTGGGTGTGGGCTGCGGCAGCGTCGGCCAGGGAGAAGGTCCGGTCGACGACGGGCGGTCGGACCCGGTGCTCGGTCATCAGGTCGAGCAGTCCCGCGAAGTCGCGCGGGCTGCCCATCGTCGTGCCGAGCAGCGTGTATTGGCCGAAGTAGAAGGGCCGGACGTCGATCGTGGCCTGCTCCGCGCGGTTCGCGCCGAGCACGACGAGGCGGCCCCCGGGGCGGAGCGCACGGATCGCCTCGCGCCAGCTCCCGACGGCGTCGAGCACGACGTCGAAGCCGCCGCCGACCAGCTTCCCCGCTTCCTCGGGCCAGGTCTCGGCGCCGGCACCGTCGTACCGGACACCGCCAGCGGCACCGAGCTCGACGGCCTGCGCGATCTTGTGGTCCGCCGACGAGGTCACCACGACCCGGGCACCGACCGCCGAGGCGAGCGTGACCGCAGCCGTGGCAACACCACCGCCCGCGCCGAGCACGAGGAGGCTCTCGCCGGCGGACAGCTGGGCCCGCGAGAAGAGCGCACGGTAGGTGGTCAGCCCGACGAGGGGAAGGGCTGCTGCCTCCGCCCAGCTGAGGCCGGCCGGCTTCGGCGCGACGCACTCGACGGGAACCGCGACGCGCTCGGCGTAGGTGCCGGGACGGTGGTCGCCGAGGATCTCCCACTGCGTGCCTGGGGCGGACTCGTCCGACCCCCACCCCAGCGACGGGAGGACGACGACCTCCTCGCCGGTGGCGAGGTCGACCCCGGCGCCGTCGGCGCCGGGCGTGTGCGGGAGCGGCGAGCCGTACTTGCCCTGGCGCACCAGGACGTCGTGCCAGTTGAGGGCGGCGGCCCGCAGCTCGACGACGGTCCAGCCCGGTCGTTCCGCAGGGTCGGGCCGGTCCCCCAGCCGCAGGACCTCCGGACCGCCGTAGGCCTCCTGGACGACGGCCTTCACGGCACCGGGGTGAGGGACCGCAGCCGCGTGCGGACCTCACCGGAGAGCTCGATCGCCTCCTCCGCCGACGCGGCGACGGGGATCAGGGTGATCGTGCGGGCTCCCCCCTCGACGTAGCCTGCGACGAAGTCGGCGACGTCGTCGGGCGTTCCAGCAGCGCTGATGTGCTGGAACTTCTCAGGCGGCAGGTTGTAGAGCGTGGACATCCGCTCCCCCAGCGCAGCGCGCGCCCGGTCGGCGTCGGCGCCCAGGCCGGCCCACACGTTGAGCCCGGCGAAGGTCGGCCCCTCCCGACCGCTCGCCGCGAAGCCGTCGAGTATCTGCTGGTGGGTGGCGGCGTACCGTCGCGCCGAGCACCACATGCCGAGCCACCCGTCGCCGTGGGCGACCGTACGGCGGACGGCGACGTCGCCACCTCCACCGATGACGATCGGCACGCGCGGGTCGGGCGCGGGCCGGATGCTGGCCCCCCGGAAGCTGTAGAACTCGCCGTCGTGGTCGACCTCGTCACCCGACGCCAGCTGCCGCAGCAGGCCGAGGGTCTCGTCGACGCGGCGACCGCGGGTCGCCGGGTCGATGCCCATGTTGGCGACCTCGGAACGGTCCTCGCCGCCCACGCCCACGCCCAGGGTGAGCCGCCCCGGGGCGACCTGGCTCAGCGTGGCGAGCTGCCGGGCGGTCGCCAGCGGGTGGCGCAGGCCCGCGAGGTAGACGCCCATCAGCACCTTCAGCGAGTCGCTCGTCGCCAGGGCGGTGGTCGCGGCGACGAAGCCGTCGAAGCCCTGGCCGCCGTGGAAGCTGATGTGGTCGCCGACCGTGAGGTGGTCGAGGCCGGCAGCCTCCATGCCGTGCAGCAGGGCGCGGCGGCGCGCGGGCGGGGCCTCGAGGAAGTCGTCGTTGAGCGCGACGCCCAACTGGATGTCCGTGTTCATGTCGCGATGGTCGGCCATCACGCTGCTCCTTCTCAACTAAAGGTCAGACCAGAAAGTGGAGTTCCCTCCAGCCGTCCCGTGCCACGGCCCCATGGCGCGGTACGGCAACGGCCGCGGGCGGGCGACCTCGTCGTCGCCCACCCACGGCCGGGGAGGAGGGATGTCAGGCGTCGGCGGTCGCCGCGACCTTGGCCGCGATCTCCGCACGCAGGACGTGCTTCTGGACCTTGCCGGTCGCCGTCATCGGCAGCGCGGAGGTCATCTCCAGGCGCTCCGGGAGCTTCTGGGTCGCCACGTTGTGCTCGCGGAGGAACGTGGTCACGTCGTCCAGCGTCAGCTGCGTGTCGGGCTCCGCCGGGACGACGTAGACGCAGACCTTCTCGCCCAGACGCTCGTCGGGCATGCCGACCACGGCGACGTTGGCGATGGCCGGATGGGTGAGCAGGTGCTCCTCGAGCTCACGGGCGCTGATGTTCATGCCGCCGCGGATGACGATGTCCTTGAGCCGCCCGGTGACCCGCACGAAGCCGTCCGCGTCCATCCGGCCGAGGTCGCCGGAGCGCGAGAACCCGTCCGGGGTGAACAATGCCGCCGTCTCCTCGTCGTTGCGGAAGTACTCGATCATGTGGCTCGGCCCGCGGTAGGCGATGTCGCCCTCCTCCCCCGCTGGCACCTGCGCTCCCCTGGAGTCGACGACGTGGACCTCCGCACCGAGGAGCGCCCGGCCGTCGGACGTCGCGGACCGCGACGCGTCGTCCTCGACGGTGCACATCGTGGTCAGGAAGTTCTCCGAGCGCCCGTAGAGCGACAGGGTCTGGCACCCGGCGAAGAGCTCGCGGGACTTCTCGACCACCGAGCCGGGGATCGGGGACCCCGCGCACACCCACAGTCGCAGGCTCGACGCGTCGTGCTTGGCCGGGTCGTAGGCGCCCATGAGCATCTGCAGGAAGGGCGTGGCGGTGACGGACGCCGTGCAGCCGTGCTCCTCGATGAGCCGCAGGCCCTCGGCCGGGTCCCAGGCCTCCATCAGGTAGGACTTGGCGCCGTAGAGCAGCGGGAGCAGGACGCTGGTGACCAGGCCGGTGCTGTGCGTGATCGGCGACGGGCCGAACTGCACGTCCTTCGCGCTGTACTGGAGGCTCTTGCCGATCGCGGCCGCACTGGAGCGGACCGTGTTGAACGTGTGGAAGCAGCCCTTCGGGCGCGAGGTCGTGCCCGAGGTGTAGACGATCAGGAAGCCGTCGTCGGGCGAGGAGTCGGGGCCGAGCTCGGCCTCCAGGGCCTCCGCGTCACCCTCGACGTACAGGCCCTCGAGCGAGGTGCCCGCACTCGGCGCAGCAGAACGCGCCACGTAGACCTCCCGCAGTGCGGGCGTCCCCGAGCGCAGCTCGCCGAACATCGCGGCGTGGTCGTACCCGCGGAACTCTCCGCAGGTCACGGCGAGCGCGGCACCGGAGTGCTGCAGCACGTAGCCGACCTCGTCGCCGCGGTAGATCGGCATGATCGGGACGAGGATGGCGCCGATGCGCGACGCCGCGGCGGCGACGACGGGGAACTCGACCCAGTTCGGCAGCTGCGCAGCGATCCGCTCGCCACGCTGCAGTCCGGCTCGCTTCAGGCCCACGGCCAGTCGGCGCACGCGGTCGGCGAACTGCGCGAACGTGAGCGTCGTCGAGGCATCGACCAGGAACGGGGCGTCCGGCGTCGCGGCCGCCTGCCCCACCACCAGGTCGTAGAAGCTCGACTCCTGCCAGTAGCCGTTCTCGTAGAACGACGCGATGTCGGCCTCGGAGTACCGATCGCGGACGGTCTTCAACTGCTCCACCATTGCTGTCCCTCTTCCCGGGTGTGCGACGTGCATCACAGGCTTAGTCGCAGAATATAATGGTCAGGCCATTAATGCAATGGGTGTGACCCCATTGCCAGCGCCCCACGCGCTAGGCGGCCGGACTGGCGGCGCGGAACGCCTCGAAGGACGTCCGGGCGAGGCCGACCGCCACCCCCACCAGCACCGCGGTGAGCGTGGTGAGGAGGAGCTGCATGACCGGCAGCTCGCCGGAGCCGGCGCGCACGAGCGGCAGGATCAGGACGTAGCTCCCGACGGCCGCGACCGGCGCCTGCCGCCAGGCCGAGACCGGCGTCCCCGCCGGGGTGGCGGCCACCGCCGCCACCCCGAAGGCGAGCACCGCGACCAGCGGCAGCCAGGCGTAGCCGAGCGGCTCGACCACCTGGGCCACGGCGGGGTGCACCAGTCCCCCGACCAGGAGAACCCCGAAGCCACGGAACGCACCACGGATGACCGCGGCGTACCCGAGTGCGCGAGTGCTCATGCGACGAACCTAGGGATCGCCGGCGGCGACGGCATCGCTCCTGGGGCAGAGGCCGCTCCCCCGAACGGACCGTGACCCACGCCACGTGGCCGTCCGGGCACTCCCCGCGCCTCAGAGCACGGCGAGAACCGCAGCGCCGACGAGCACCGCGGCGGCGAGGTAGCAGGCCGTGGCTCCCCGGCGCAGGGTCCGGACACGGCGCTCGCGGTCGAAGACCTCCAGGTGCGCGGGGACCAGCGTCACCGCCTGGCTGCGACCCCAGTACCCCACCGCGCCGACGAGGATGGCGACGACGACCAGGACGGACGCGTGGACCAGCTGCTCGACCACGGGCTCACCGTCCGTCCGTCACGTCGGCCTGGTCGATGTCCGGCACGGCGTCGGGGTCGGCCGGTCGGTAGGCGTCCGCGTAGGTCACGTCGTGCCCGGCGATGACGTCCCCGAGCCAGGCGCGCCACTTCCCGAGGGAGCGCTCGGCCAGGACCGTCCGGCGCAGCTCCTCGCGGAGCTCGGAGTAGACGGCAGCACGGGCCGGGAGTTGGCGCACGACCTCGCCGACGTTCCAGCCGGACTCGGTGCGCACCGGGCCGAAGAAGCTGCCGACCCGGGCACCGAACGCGGCCTTGGCATACGCCTTCTCGAGGTCGTCGCGCGCGACGGCGCCCAGCGCACCACCCGCGTCACGGGTCGCCGAGTCGAGGCTCGCGCTACGGGCGACCGCGGCGAAGGCGCTGCCGGCGCGCAGCTGCCGCAGCACGGCCTGCGCGGACCGCCTGTCGGCCACCACGATGTTGCGCAGCTCGCGGCGCACCGGCGTGCCGAGCTCCGCGCGCCGCTGGGCGAAGGCTTCCTTCAGCTCTGCCTCGGTCACGTCGACGTCGCCCGCCACCGCGTCGAAGAGACGCGAGACCAGGATCTGGTCGCGGATCTCCTGGCGCACCTGCTCCTCGGTCGCGCCGAGCTCGCCGAGGGCCGCGACGAACGCCGAGCGGCCGCCGTCGGGGTAGCGCTGCGTGATGATGCCCTGCAGCGTGCTGTCCACGTCCTTGGCGGCGACCACGATGCCCCGCTCCTCCGCCTCCTGCTGGAGCATGCGCTGCACGGCCATCGACTTGGCGGCATCGCGGAGGAAGTCCTCACGTTCCGAGCCCCCCGCGGGCACCTCGACGCCGTAGAGGGCCTCCAGGCCGTCGACGCGGCGCTCCACCTGCTTCGCGGTGACCACCTCGTCGCCGATCCGGAACGCAGCGCCGTCGGGGAGGGCGTCGCGCTGGACGAGCCACCAGGTCAGCGCCGCAGCAAGCACCGCCAGCACCACGACGACCACGCCCGACCGGCGCCGGCCAGCGGCGTCGAGGCGGAACCGGTGCCGCCACCCCGGCCCCTCGTCGACGACGCGCACCGACGGTTCCCCCGCAGCGTCTGCGGGTTCCGTGGTGGTGCTGTCCTCGGGCGTCGCAGTCTCCGTAGTGCTCATGCTGTGCCTCCGGTGAGCTCGAGCGAGTGGGTCTTGTCGCGGGGACCGGCGTGGTCACGGGCGTGGTCACCGGCGTGGTCACCGGCGTCGGCGTCGTCTGCGGCACACTCCCGGCCCGGCCGGGTCGGGGTCAGCGTCGCCAGTGCGAGCGCCACGACGACAGAGAGGGCGACCGAGCCGGACAGCGCGAGGCCGAGCTCGCGCAGGACCGGCAGGGACGAGGTCAGCAGCACGCCGTACCCACCGAGGGAGAGCAGCACCGCCAGCATGACCGAGCGGCGCATGCCTGCGTCGGCGGAGCGACGTGCGGCGAGGAGGAGGACGGTCAGCTCCGACCCGACGGCTGCGGTGAGTGCGCCGAGGGCGAGGGTGAGCGGATTGAGCGCGCCGATGACCACGACGAGCAGCGCGATCGAGAGCCCGGTCGCGAGGACCGCGGCGATCCCCGCCAGCACGGCATCCCTCCGGTGCGGCAGCAGGACGAGCAGCGCGGCTGCTGCAGCGACGAGGGCGACGACGCTGGACCGGTACCGCTCGCCGTCGACCAGGTCGTAGCCCCGCTCGGCGGCAGCGGGCAGGCCCGAGACCCGGACCTCGTACCCGGCGGGGGGCGGCGGCAGCACGTCCTCGAGCTGCTCGACCAGGTCGCGGTCGTCGGCGAGGTCGGTCCAGGCGACGCCGTAGCTGGCCAGCGCCTCGCGCCCGTCGGCGGAGATGACCGCCGACGTGATGTACGACGGCAGGGCGGCGACCCCGGCCAGCACCTGGTCGGCCGTCGGCTCCTCGCCGAGGAAGGAGAGCAGCCCGCTGACGGTGACGACGGGCTGGACGCGGTCCCCGAACCGGGTCACCACCTGCTCCTCGGCGGTGCGCGCCCAGGCCAGTGCCTCGGGCCGCAGGACGTCGTCGCCGACGAGCCGGATGTCGACCTCGGCGCTGAAGCCCAACGCCTCCTCGACCTCGACTGCATCCTCCAGGGCGGGCAGGCCTGCCAGCAGCTGCTGGGGGTCGGTCTTCAGGTCCGCGACCGAGAGCACGCTCCAGCCCACCCCGGAACCGACGACGCCCAGCAGGACGATGCCGCCGGCGAGGCTGCGGGACATCGACCAGGTCGCGACCGAGGGCTCCGTGCCCGTCTGGTCGGTCGGCGGACGCACCCAGGCTGCCAGCAGGCTGAGACCGACGACAAGGGCGAGGCCGACCGGCACGGCGAGACCGAGCTCGGAGACGAACGGGAGCGGCGACAGCAGCAGCCCGGCGAAGGCCAGGGCCGACGAGGTCGCCACGGCGAGCACCACCCGGCGGTGGCCCACGCGCGAGAGGTAGACCGGGTAGTAGCTGCCCAGCCCGAGGATGATCGGGAGGAAGGTGGCCGCGCCCAGCGAGAGTGGCTCGTCGCGCCAGCCGAAGGTCGCGAGCGTGCCGACCGGCAGCTCGCCGCGCAGGCGTTCGGCCAGCGCCACGCTGACCACCGGCGCCCCGGTCACGGTCGCCCGGGCACCGTCGGGCACGGCGCCGTCGCGGGCGAGCACCTCGCGCACGTCGTCGGCCAGCGCGGCGGACGCCTTCTCGTCGAGGTCCTCGCGCGGGCGGAGGAAGATCGCGACCGTCTCCTCGCCGGGCAGGTACTGCCGCCACTGCGGGCGAACGCGACCGGTGCCGGGGTCTGCGACGACCGATGCGACGAAGTCCTTGTTGCTGAGCGTCGGAAGGCCGGCCGGCAGGGCCTGGACCAAGAGCGCGCCGTACCGTCGCTCGAACGTGCGCAGCTCCCACTTCTTCCCGGCCTGCCGCAACGCGTCCCGCTGCCCGCTGAGGTCGGCCAGCATCTGCTTGACCCGCAACGCGATCTGGTTCAGCGTCGTCGCCGGTCCGTACGTCGCCACGACGTCGTCGACCTCGGCGAGCTCGCCCTCGAGCTGCAGCAGGCGAGGGAGTCGGTCTGCCGCGAGCGGGTCGCCCCCACCCTCGACGAGGACCACGACGGGATCTCCACCGAACTGGCGCGCCATGCCGTCCAGCGCCTCCACCGCAGGGTCGTCGGCAGGGAGCAGCGACTCCAGGTCACTGTCGACCTCGAGCCGTCCCAGTCCGACGACCGCCCAGGCGCTCGCCGCCGCCAGCAGGGCGGCGGCGAGCAGGAGGCGCAGGCGCGTGCTCACTCCGGGTCACGCTCCACCCGCGGGTAGGTCCCCTCGAACGGGCCGGGGTTCAAGGACCCGCCGGGCTCCGGGTAGGCGTTCGACTTGTCGAGGAGCCCGTAGTTGAGCGGCAACGGGTTGCCCTTGATCGACTGCTCGTTCAGCACCGGGAAGATCCGGAGGTAGTGCCCGTTCACGTCCGACTTCGCCAACATGGCCGACCAGTTCGCGATGAAGGCCGTCAGGTCCCTGGCGTAGGGCTTGATGAACGCGAGCATCGGGTTGACGTCCGCGAGGGTGGCCCGGGTCGTCGGGATGACCCGCACGACCTCCTTCGCCACGTCCGGGACGCGGTCCAGCGTGGCGGGCGCCTTGTCGAGGGTGGCGTCCAGCGACGGCAGCAGCCCGCGCAGGTCCCGCGTCGTCGCGGGGAGGTGCGCCAGGCCGCGGGTGAGGGCCGGGGCGGCGGCCTCGACGCCCTCCGTCACCGGTCGCAGGTCGACGGCGAGCGCCGAGAGGTCGCCCGTGGCCTCGCGGGCCGTGCGAAGCACGCCGGGCAGCTGCCGGAGCGTGGCCTCGATGTCGGCCTTCTGCGAGGCGGTGCTGGAGGTCAGCAGCTGCGCGTTCTCGACCAGGCTCACGATGCGGCCCTGTCCGACGTCCAGCGACTCCATCACCCGGCCCGACGTGGAGACCAGGCGCTGCAGGTCCTCGGACTGCGCCTCGAGGGCGTCGAGCACGTCGTACCCCTCGCGACCGAGGTTGCCCAGGCCGGTCAGGGTCTGGGCGATCTCGTCGCCGGTCTGGTCCGTGGACTTCCCGAGCGCGCGAAGGGCGGCGCCCAGGTCGTCGCGGGTCCCCTTGTCCAGGCTGGCGAGCACGTCGTCGAGCTGGACGCTGGGCACGAGTGCGTCGGCCGGGAGCTCGGCGCCGTCGTCGAGCTCGGGGCCGGACCCATCGACGATCTCGACGTAGGTCTCCTCGATCAGCGACTTGGAGCGCAGCCGCAGCTGCACGCCCTCGTGCAGCGGGGTGACGGCGTCGTCGTCGATCTGGACGACCACGCGGGCGGTGCCACCCTCGACGTCGAGCTGGCGCACCTTCCCGACCCGGACACCGGCGACCATGACGTCGGAGTCGTAGACCAGGTTGTCGACGTCCTTCGACTCCACCGTGACCCGGTAGCCGTCGCCGGAGACGAGCGGCAGGCGGCCACCCATGTTCACCCAGAGGTATCCGAACAGCGTCGCGCAGACGGCGACGAACGCCATCACGGTCAGTCCGCGGAGCCGCGGCACGGCGGCGTAAGGAATGCGCATCATCGGTCCTTGTTGATCGGGATCGGGAGCGTCGAGGTGTTCACCTGTGCCTGGCCGCGCAGGATGCCGCCGTTGGCGTCCTGCAGGCTCACGACGGATGCCGTGTTGTAGACGAACGCCTGCAGGTCGGTGAACCGCTCGGTGAGGATGCGGGTACCACGGTCCAGCCGGGACGCGATCGGCACGACGTCGTCGAGCGCGGGCTGCAGCGCACGGACGAAGGGGCGCAGGTCGGCCACGACGGGGCGCAGCTCGGCCACGACCGGACGGGCACGCTGGGCAGTGTCCTCGACCTCCTTCGCGACCTTCCCGACGGCGGCGAGCGCGGACGGCAGCTCGCCGGACGCCTTGCGGAGGTTCACCAGCGCCGGGTCGAGCTCCGTGCTGAGCTCGGTGACGGCGGAGGTGGCCTCGCGGAGCTGGTCGGTCGCCCCCGGCAGCGCCTTGAGCGCGGCGCGGACGTCGCCGTCGTGGGCGGCCAGGGTCTCGACCGTCGTGGCGAGCGACGTGACCAGCCGCTGCAGCCGGGCGTCGTCGGCACCGGCGGCGGTCGCGATGGTCCGTAGCGACGTCACCAGCGATGCGATCGACTCGCGCCGCTGGGCCATCGCCTTCACCACCGGCCGGAGCGTGCCGAGCGTCTCGTCGGCCGCGTCGAGGCCGGCCGGCAACGCCTTGGCAGCGCTCGCCAGCGCGACGTCGGACTCCCCGAGCAGGGTGGTGAGGGCCGCACGGGTGCTGTCGTCGAGGTGGCTCAGCACCTCGTCGACCTGGACGGGGTTGGAGGTCTGCTCGACGGGGATCACCGCGCCGTCCTCGAGCTCGCCGGCGGCCTCGGTGCCCTGGCTCATCTCGACGTACATGTCGTTGAGGGGCGTCTTCGGCCGCAGCACGAGGTGGGTGTCCTTGTAGACCGGGTTGCCCGGCTCGATCGACAGGGTCAGCCGGGCCCGCCCGTCGTCCGTCACGTCGGCCTCGGTGATCCGGCCGACGGTGACACCAGCGATGCGGACCTCCTGGCCGTTGCCGGGACTGATCGCCGGCACGCTGCGGAAGTCGGCCTGGAGGACGACCTCGTCCTGCCACGGCCAGTGGACCCGCTGCTTGGCGAGGATCACGCCGGCGACCAGCAGGCCGGCGAGGACCAGCGCGAGGATCGCCGCGACGTCACGGCCGAGGCCGGGGACGGTGCGCGCGCGCTCCCAGGCACGGGTGAGACGGTTCCTGGTCACGGTGCCCCCTGGGGGTAGGCGAGCTGCATCATCAGCTGCTCGAGGCTGATCGGCAGGTTCGAGACAGACCCCAGCCCGAAGCCGGGCTGGAAGTGGATGGTGGAGCCGTTGCGGTCGGTCATCCGGCCGGCGTTGTTCATGCCGGCGATGAGGTCGCCGAGCTCCTTGTAGAACACGGTGTCGTTGCCGCCCTTGGCGTACTCACCGGTCCCGTGCCAGTCGCTGTTGACCTTCTCGACGATGGGGCCCTTGATGCGGTCGAGCGTGGGCCCGTCGACGTCGTTCAGCACGCGGGTCGCGTCGACCGCCGAGGGGACGAGGTCGTCGACGACCGGACGCAGGTCGGCGAGCGCGGGGCGCAGGTCGCGCAGGACCGGGCGCAGCTCCCGCAGCGCCGGGTCGAGGGCGCGCAGCGTCGTGCTGAGCCGCTCGGCGGTCGGGACCGCGTCGTCGGACACGTCGCGCAGCTCTCCGAGGCTGTGGTCCAGGGCCCCGAGGCCGGCACGGGTCGCGCGCAGGGTCTGCGGCAGGTCGTCGACCGCTGCCGCGACGTCGGGGGCAGAGGCGGCCAGCGTGCTGCTGACGTCCGACAGGCCCGCCAGCGCGGCGTCGAGGCTGTCCCGGTTGTCGTTGAGGGTGCGGGCGGTGTCGTCGAGCGACGACACCAGCTTGCGCAGGTCCCCCTTCGACTTCCCGCGCAGGGCCTTCAGCGTGGTGCCGAGCGGGCGCAGCGTGGCCGGCGCGTCGTCGACGAGCCCGTGGATCGCGTCGCGTCCCGGTTCGTCGAGGAGCGCGTCGAGGCGGCGGACCGTGCGCTGCGTACTGGTGCGCGCCTCCGGCTTGAGCACCTCGAGGACGCGGTCCAGCTCGACGGGCGTGGTGGTCCGGTCGACGCCGATGGCGTCGACCTCGCCCGGGTCGCCGCCGGGCGAGAGCTCGACGTAGTAGTTCCCGCCGAGCAGCGTCGTCGGGCGGATGACGGCACCCGGGTCGGAGCGCAGCTTGTCCTTGACGCCCTTCTCCAGGTGCAGGGTCGCCACGGCGGTGCCGTCCTTGCGGTGCTCCACGTCGGTGACGATGCCGACCGGCACCCCGGCGACCTTGACCTTGGTGACGTGGCTGCGCAGCTGGTAGTCCCGGTCGAAGGCGACGGTCATGTCGTCACCCGGGCTGAGGAACGTCGTGATCTGGGTCTTCTGGAACAGCGTGACGCCGAAGAGCACCAGCAGGGTGATGGCGACGACCCCGACCCTGGGCGCGGAGAACCGCTCGAATCGGTGCAGAGCCTTGAGCAACATCAGCGCCTCCCGAGGAGCGAGGTGGCGCGGTCCAGGTCGGCCTGGCCCGGCGCCGGGTAGGGGTTGCGATGGACCAGGGGGTCTCGCACCGGGAGCACCCCCGTGATGCTCTCCGGCCGGACGACCAGGTCGATGCGCAGGTAGTTGCCCGACTTGTCGCCGTACTGGTTGGCGCTGACCCAGCGCTCGAAGAAGCGGATCAGCTCCGGCGTGTAGGGCGCGAGGACCGCCGTCGTCCCCGCCGCGCCGACCAGCGTCTTCTCCAGCCGCTGTGCGAGCGGCCGGGCGTCCTTCAGTGCCCCGGAGAGGGAGCTCACGGCCGGGACGGCGTCCTCGGCGACGCCCGGCACCTTGTCGAGCACCGGGACACCCTCACGCAGCGCGGCACGGAGCGTCGGTGTCGAGCTGCCGAGCGACCTGGCGCCGGGACGCAGCGCGCGCATGCCGGAGTCCAGCTCGTCGAGCGGGGCCCGCAGGTCCGTCAGCGCCTTCGTTGCCGAGGTGAGCGCCGGCGCGGCCTCCTCGACCGTGTCCTCCAGCGCGGCCCCGTCGTCGCCGGAGAGCGCGTCGAGGGTCGTCGAGAGGTCCTCGACGAGCTGGCCGACCTTCTCCGTGCGACCGTCGAAGCGCCTGGCCAGGGTGGCCGAGGACTCCAGGAACTCGTCGAGCTCGGTGCCCGGCTCGGCCAGCGTGCGGGCGACGACCCGCAGGTCGTCGAGCAGCTCCGGCGCCCGGTTGAGCACGTCCGCGACGTCCGGGGCGTGCCCGGCCGCGCCGGTGCCGGCCTCGTAGACGAGGGACGCTGTCGCCTTCCGGGTGCGGGCGTCGAGCACGGAGAGCACCTGGTCGAGGTTCACCGGGGCGGTGACGCGCGAGTCGTCGAGGCGTCCGTCCTGCGGCATCTCGCCGGACTCGGGCTTGCCGGGGTCGATCATGACGAAGTTCTGGCCGAGCGCCGACCGCGCCACGATGACGGCCGAGGCATCGCGGTAGACGTCGTGGTCGGGGTCGAGCTGCATGTCGACCACGGCCTTGTCGTCCTGGTAGGTGATGTCGCGGACCTGGCCGATCCGGACGCTGGCGGTGCGGACGTCGTCACCGACCCGGAGGCCGCCGATGTCGTCGAAGGCCGCGTTCGCCGTGCGGAACGACTGGCCGGGCAGGCCGGTGCTGGCGGTGAGGGCCAGGTAGAGGGCCAGCACGAGCCCGAGGACGACCGCGAGACCGACGGCCCGGATCACGTTGGGAGCTGCGAGGCGCATGGCTCAGCGGCCTCCGATCAGGTACGAGAGGAGGTTCTTCTCCTGGGACGTGGACAGGCCGGTCGCGCTGCCGCCGTCAGCCGCCCGGGTGCTGGTCTTCCCGCCTCCGAGCAACCCGCCCAGCGGGCCCACCAGGTCCTCGAGGCCGTCCAGCAGGCCGCCCAGAGGCGGCTTGGCACCGGACTGCCCGCCGTCACCGCCGGAGCCCTTGGTGCCGGGCTTGCCGGCGGACCCCGACGGAGCGGGCTTCAGCGCGTCCTCGCCACCGGGGAGGAGTCCCGTCAGCACCTCGGTCGTGACGACCACGTGCGCACGGAAGTAGTGCGCCAGCCCGTCCTGGCCGTTGGTCGTGAGCGCCCAGGACCGGATGAAGTCCATGACCGTCGTCAGGTTGTCGAGGGCCTGCGTGGCGATCTCCCGACCGTGGTGTGCGGTGGTCCGGAGGTCCGGCGAGAGGTCCTGCAGCGACCGGGCGACGGGGCGGGCCCGCTCGAGCAGCACCTCGGCCTTGTCCAGCACCGGGTCGAGCCCGTTGAGGGCCGGCTCGGCACTCTTCGAGAACGACTCGAGCTCCTTGCTGATCCGCACCAGGTCCTGGGTGACCGGGCGGAGCGCGGCCAGGACAGGGGCGGTCGAACCAGCGGCTCCGGCGAGTGCGGCCAGCGTCGTGCGCGCCTCCCGCAGGGCCGCGGGCAACCGCTCGAGGGTGGCCGACAGGGCGCGGTCGCTCCGCGCGGTCGCGGTCAACGTCTTGTCGGCCGCACCGACGAGACGGTCGAGTGCGACGCCCTTGTCCGTCGCGAGCTGCTCGGCGACGGGCGTGACCTCGTCGACGAGCTGCTTCAGCACGCCGTTCTGGTCATTGAGGATCCGGGCGAGGCGGTCAGTGTCCTGCAGCGCGGGAGCCAGCGCCTTGATCGCGCGGTCGGCCTTCTCCCCCTTGCCCAGAATGCCCTGGCCGAGCGTCGTCACCAGCATGGACAGCGCCGTCCCGGTGGGGGCGTCGACCATGTCCAGCACCTCGTCGAGGTCGGTCGCCCGGCTCGACTGCTCGACCGGCAGCGAGGCACCCTCGGCGAGGACCTCCGCCTCGGGTGAGCCGCGGTCGAGCTCGACGAACCGCTCGCCGAGGAGGCCGACCGGCCGCACGCGGGCGGTGGCGTCGGAGTGGATCGGCAGGACCTCGTCGTCGAGGACGAGGCCGACCTTGGCGATCCCGTCCTCGACCTCGATCGAGCCGATCGTGCCGACCTTCACGCCGGCCGACTTCACGTCGTTGCCCTTGATCAGCGGGCTGGCGTCGGAGAAGTAGACGTAGACGTCCGGGTCCTCGTCGGACATCATGCTGGCGGTGGTGCCGATCGTGATCGACAGGCCGAGTGCCGTCGCGACCGCGACCGCCACCATGCGGACCTGGGTGGCGCTCATCACTGCATCTCGCTTCCGTGGGCGTCGGTCCAGGGCTGTCCCTCGGACTCACCGGGGAGCCGGGTGAGCTTCCGGGTGATGCCCGGGGGCACGATGCCGGGGTTGTGGTTCAGGCTCGTCGTCCCCTCCGTGATGAAGGCGCGGAGGTAGTGCCCGTTGGAGTCGTAGTTGGCCGCGGCGGAACCCCAGTTCGCCAGCCAGCCCACGAGCTCCGGGGTGTAGGGACGGAGATAGGTCACGGCAGGTCCGAGGTCCGCGAGGACCTGGTTCGCCTGCGGGAGCACGCTGTCCGCGCCGTCCAGCAGTGCCGGCGTGAGCTCGAGGAGCGAGCGGGCAGAAGCGAGCGTCGGGCGCAGCTGGGCGATCGTCGGACGCAGGTCGCGCAGCACCGGCTCGAGCTGCTTCGCCACGCCCGGCAGCTGCTCCATCCCGGGCGCGAGCGCCTCGAGCAGGGGCGTCGCCTCGTCCACCGTGGCCGGCACGTCGTCGAGCGTCGACTTCGCGACCGCCAGGGTCTCCGGGAGGTCAGCGAGGGCCTTCGACAGCTGCGAACGGTTGGCGGCGATCGTGCCGGTGGCGCGACTCAGATCGCTGACCGTGGAGGCCAGTTCACCGTCGCGCTCGTCGAGCGTCGACATCAAGGTGGAGAGCCGGGTCACCAGCTTGCGGATGGCCGGTCCGTCCTTGCCGACGGCCTCGAGGACCTGGCCGAGCGCCTCGACCGCGGGACCGAGCGACTCCAGTGTCGACCGGACGTCCCTCTCCTTGCCGTCGAGGGTGGTCTCGAGGCGGTCCAGCAGGCTCTTGAGCCTCGTCCGGGTGGGCTTGTCGAGGGCAGCCAGCACCTGGTCCAGCTCGACCCGGTCGACCGAGCCCTCGACGAGGGCGCCGTCCGGCAGCTCGGGCGCTGCGTCCTTCCCCGGGAACAGCTCGAGGATGCGCTCACCCAGGAGGGCCTTGTAGGAGACGCGCGCCGTCGTACCGTCGTGCAGCGGGGCGTGGTCGTCCTCGAGTGCGACCGTGACGACGGCCTTGCCGTCGCGGGTCTGGAGCTCCTTCACCCGACCGGCGGTCGCGCCGTCGATCTCCACCTCCGAACCGGCGACCAGGTTGGTCGCGGCGGGCAGCACCACGTCGAGGGTGTAGTCGTCGTCCGCCGCCGTGACCACGCCGGCGGTCGCCACGAGCAGGGCACCGGCGCCGAGGGCTGCGATGAGTGGTCGGGGCATCTCAGTCCATCCCCAGCGGGCCTGCGGACTCGCCGGCGAGGAACTGGCGAACGAACGGGTCCTCGCTGGCAAACGCCTCGTCGCAGTCGCCGTAGTGCACGAGCTTGCCCTGCCAGATCATGCCCACGTAGTCGCTGACCGAGCGGGCGGCCGAGATGTTGTGCGTGACGAGGAGGTAGGTGCCGCCGTGCTCCTCGTGCATCTGCTGGATCAGGTCGCACAGCAGGCTGGTGCGCACCGGGTCGAGGCCCGAGTCCGGCTCGTCGAACAAGACGATGTCGGGGTTCATGATCAGCCCGCGCGCGAAGCCCGCGCGCTTGCGCATGCCGCCGGACACCTCGGTCGGGAGCTTGTGCGCGGACCGTTCGAGGCCGACCTCCTGGAGGCGGCTCATCACGAGGTCACCGATCTCCGACTCCGCCATGTCGGTGTGCTTGCGCAGGGGGAAGGCGACGTTGTCGAAGATGTTCATCGACCCGAACAGGGCCCCGTCCTGGAAGAGGACTCCGAAGCGCTTGCGCAGCTCGTAGCGCTCGTCCTCGCTCGCCTTCCAGATGTCCTTGCCGAAGACGATCACCTCGCCCTGGTCGGGCTCGAGGAGGCCGACCAGGTGCTTGAGGAGCACGCTCTTGCCCGTGCCGGACGGGCCGAGCACGGTGGTGATCGCGTCGTCGACGAACTCGATGTCGAGGCCCTGGAGGACCTTGAAGTCACCGAACTTCTTGTGGACGTTGCGCACCTGCATGGTGGCGGTGCGGTCCGCGTGGTGCGCTTGGAACGCGGAGCCCGAGGACGGCGCCATTGCGGTGTCGACGAGAGCTGTGTTCATGACTGACTCCAGGGGTCGGACGTCGGAGGGAGCGGAGGACGTGGGACGCGGGGCGGCCGGGAGACCCGGCCGCTAATTCGCAATCGGTGCGTTGGGTGAGAGGCCCCAGAAGAGCTGGGTGCAGAGGAGCCCGATCACGTGGATCAGGACCATGTTGACCATCATCGACTTGGCCGTGTTCACGCCGACGCCCACCGGCCCGCCCTTGGCGGTGTAGCCGTAGTAGCAGCCGACGATCACGATGACCGTGCCCATCAACATCACCTTGATGAGCGAGAACATGAAGTCGAGGGGGTTCTGGAAGAGCCAGAAGATCAGCGAGTAGCCGCCCGGGGACACGCTGCCGTACTGGAAGACGACGACCAGCCACTGCGAGAGGTACATGAAGCCGAGGCCCACGAAGTAGAGGAAGGGCATCGCGATCCAGGCGGCGACGAGGCGGGTGCCGATGAGGTAGCTGCGCGACTTGATGCCCATGACCTCCATCGCGTCGATCTCCTCGGCGATGCGCATCGAGCCGATCTCGGCGACCAGCCCGCAGCCGACCTTCGCGGCCAGGATGTAGCCCCACATGTACGGCGCCATCTCGCGGAGGCTGCAGTAGGCGGTGAAGACGCCGGAGTAGAGCGGCGCCCCGATGGCGCGGAGGGTGTAGTTCGCCTCGGTCCCGCAGACCGTGCCGATGACGAACTCCATCATCCAGATGATCAGGCCGCTGGCGAGGATGAGGATGCCGCACTGGCGGAAGATCTCTGCCGTGTACATCCGCACCCGCGGCAGCTCGCGGAAGGTCTGTGCGGCGAACTGCGCGATCTCGCCCGCGGTGGCGAACGCTGCCTTCGTGCTGGCCATCACCGAGCTGGCGCTGACCTCGACGTCCTCCTTCTCCGGAGGCGGCGGCGGGGCGGCGCGGTGGCCGTTCATCTCGATGGTCACGGGCGTGGCCTCACTTGTAGACCTGCATGTCGGGGTTGAGCCCGAGCAGGATCGACGTGAACAGGGAGTTGATGATGAAGATCGCGGCGAAGGAGATCACCACGGCCTGGTTGACCGCGCGCCCCACACCGATCGGGCCGCCCTTCACGGTCAGGCCCTTGTAGCAGCAGACCACCGCGATCACGAGGCCGAAGATCGTCGTCTTCAGGACGCTCCCCCACAGGTCGGTCACCGTCGCATTGGCGAAGAAGCTGGAGAAGAACGCGCCCGAGGAGGCGCCGAGGATCGGAACGGCCGCGATGTAGCCGCCGACGACGCCGAAGGTCAGGGCGACCAGGTCGAGCAGGCCGGTCATCAGCGTCACGGCGATCACCCGCGGCACGATGAGGTCGCGGATCGGGTCGATGCCCAGGACCTCCATCGCGTCGATCTCCTCGCGGATCTTCCGGGCGCCCAGGTCGGCGGTCATCGCGGCGCCGACGACGCCGGCGACGACCATCGCGTTGATCCACGGGGCGAACTCGCGGACGCTGGCCATGATGAAGAAGGAGCCGAGCCGCTCGGGGATGCCGAAGAGGTTGTAGATGTTGCCGCCCTGCAGGCCCGGGGCACCGAACCCGAAGGTGACCGTGGAGATGGCCATCGGGATCCAGCACAGCTTGAGCATGCTGAACATCTGGTCGCGGACCTCGCCCCAGTAGCCACGCGGGTGCCGCACGGCACTCCAGACGACCGTCCCCAGGAGGACGCCCATCTCACCGGCGGGGACGAGCACGGTCTCCAGGGGCTTCAGGCCGCTGCGCCGCTTCGGGGGTGCTGCCTCCGGTTCGGTACCGGCGGCCCCCGGCGGGGACATCGTCGCGGTCATGACTCTCCTTCGAGGCGGATCGGCGGCGGTGTGGTCGCCGTCACCAATCTCTTGTAGGCGGTGGGCGGGGGCATCCCCCCTCAGGCAGAGGTGGCTCATCCGTGCGGTTCACCGCCCCACTGAGCGCCACTCGGGGGTCAGGCCAGCAGCTCCTTCAGCGGCACCGAGGGGTCGGCGAGCCGGGCGGCGTCCACGTGGGCGGAGGAGGCGATCAGCTTCTTCGCGACCATGAAGTCCGGGGCGCTGTTGACCGTCTCCACCGCCACGACGGCGTCGCCGGAGAGGTGGAAGACCGCGAAGCGGCCGGAGCCGACGTCGCCGCGGACGACCGAACGGTCCGCGAACCCGACGAGACCGGCGATCTTGACCTTCAGGTCGTACTGGTCGGACCAGAACCACGGCACCTCGTGCGGTCGGGCCGGCTGGCCCAGCACGTGGGCGACCGTCTGCTTGGCCTGCTCGACCGCACTGGGGATGCTCTCCAGGCGGTGCCGGCCCGGGAAGTGGTCAAG
Organism: Nocardioides sp. J9; assembly: GCF_007829375.1. NCBI lineage: Bacteria > Bacillati > Actinomycetota > Actinomycetes > Propionibacteriales > Nocardioidaceae > Nocardioides > Nocardioides sp. J9. The sequence goes on from NZ_VLJQ01000055.1 coordinate 94,888, forward strand.
GGGACGCCGGGTGACGTCACCGACGGCGTACACGCCGTCGACGGAGGTGCGGCCGTGGTCGTCGACCAGGACTCCCCCGTCACAGGCGACCCCGGCTTGCTCGGCGAGAGCCGTCCGCGGGATCGCCCCCACCCCGACGACGACGGTGTCGCACTCGACGCGCGAACCATCGCCGAGGACGACGGCGGTGACCCGGCCGTCGTCGCCGTCGAGGCGGACGACGTCGGCGCTGGTGCGGATCTCGGTGCCGCGCGCGGCGTGCTGCTCGACCAGGAACGCGGCGAGGTCGGCCCCGGCCACGCGCGCCAGGGCACGGGCCTCGCGCTCGAGCACGACGGCGGAGGCACCGAGGTGGCGGGCCGACGCGGCGACCTCCAGGCCGACGTACCCACCGCCGACGATGGCGAGCCGGGCGGCCGGGACGACGTCAGCACCAAGGCGGAGGGCGTCGTCGTGGTTGCGGAGGTAGTGGACCCCGTCGAGGTCGGCACCGTCGACCGGGAGCTGGCGCGGGGCGGCACCGGTGGCGAGGACGAGCGTGTCGTACGAGATCGACTCCCCACCGCCGAGCGTGACGGTGCGTGCCTCGGTGTCGATCGCCTCGACTGCGTTCCCGAAACGCACGTCGATGCGCTGGTCGGCGTAGAAGTCCTTGGGCTTGATGAGCAGGTCGTCGTCGCTCATCGCACCCTTGAGGTAGTCCTTGGACAGCGGCGGGCGCTGGTAGGGCCACATGGGCTCGTCCCCGACGAGGACGACGGCCCCCTCGAACCCCTGCTGGCGCAGCAGCGCGGCGACGTTCGCGCCGCCGTGGCCGGCGCCGACGATGACGATGGTGTCGGAGCGGGGGTTCGTCATGGCAGTACTCCTGGGAGGTCGCTCGTCGCGCGTTCCTTGACGGCCACGAGCTGGCGGTAGAAGGGGTAGGCCTGCTCGAGGACAGGCAGCACCTTGAGCGCCTTGCTCACCTGTCCCCGCGCGTGGATCACGCCGCGGGCCAGGGCGTCGACGACGTCGACCTCACCGCGGAGCACGCCGTCCAGCACGTCGGATTCGCAATGGAGCTCGACGTCGGCGGCCACCCCGATCCCGTTCCAGACGACCGCGACCGGGTCGCGGAGGTCGAGCACCAGGTGCGCGGGCAGGTCCGTGCAGGACAGTCGCAAGGTCATCGCGGCGCGGGCGAGCTGCGGCCCGAGGACGGGGTCGGTCGCGGCGAGCCTGAGCACGCCGCCCACGTAGCAGTCCACGTCGGCAGCACTGGCGAAGAAGGGCATGGCGGCGATCCGGTCTCGTCGGTGCGTCCCGCGAGGGGTTCCCCGACGGGAGTGCCGTCCCGGTGGGGCAGCACGTCCCGCACGCTAGGCGGGTGGAGGGTGCCGCCGAATCGCCCGTGGGGCGGAAAGGCGTATGTCGATCGGCGTCGCGGGCGCGGCGGACGTCCGCGCCGGGGCCGGCGTCAGGACCGCGCTGCGGACGGCATGGTCACCCGTTTCTCGACCACCCAGGCGGCGACCTGGGAGCGCGAGTGGAAGCCCAGCTTGGCGAGGATGTTCTCGACGTGTCCCTCGGCCGTGCGGGGCGAGATCACGAGCCGCTCGGAGATGGCCCGGTTGGAGAGGCCCTCGGCGACGAGGTCGGCGATCTGCTGCTCCCGGCGGGTGAGCTTGACGACGGTGGGGTCTGCCAGCGCCGTCGGCGAGGGCACCTGAACGCGCCCCAGGGCGGTCGCGATCGCGTCCGCGTGGCTCATCTCCCGCCCGGCGCGGAACGCGGTCTCGAACACGCGGTCACCGAGCTCGCGTCGGCAGGCCTGCTCGGCGTCACGCATCTTGCTGAGCCAGTCGGGCGACCCGAAGAGCCGGATCCCGAAGCTGGTCCACAGGCTCTCCGCAGCTCCCAGCAGGCAGGCGGCGTCCTGGTGCCGGCCGGCATCGGCCTGCGCCCAGGCCAGCAGGTCCATCGTGGTCGCCAGACCACACAGGTCGCGGAAGAACCACTTGATGTCCAGCGCCTGTCGGGCGAGCTCGACGGCACGCTCCGCGTCCCCCCGCATCTTCTCGACGAACCCGAGGCCGTAGAGCGCGTAGGAGAACAGCCAGCGCTCACCGGTCAGGGTGCACAGCTCCCGGCATGCATCGAAGTGCTCCTGCGCCGCGTCGACCTCACCGCAGTAGATGTGGGCCAGGGCCAGCTGGACCCGGACGGCGGTCAGGTGGTCGTCGAGCGCGTCGTGCCCGTCGTACAGGCCGAGTGCACGGGTCAGCAGCTCCTTGGAGCGCTGGGGATCGTGGAAGAGCGCGGACAACCCGGCGACGTGGGTGGCGTAGGCCTCGACCCGGCTGTCGCCGAGCGCGACGGCGATGCCCCGGGCCTCGTCGGCGGCTTCGGCGGCGCGGGCCTGGTCGCCCTGCAGACCGGCGACGTAGCCCAGCGTGCCCAGGGCGACCGCGCGGTCGGTGGTCGACGCGGGGCAGGTCGCCACGGCCCGCTCGAGCCACTGCCGGCCCTCGTCGAGGAAGAGCGCGATCCAGAGGAACCATGGCGTACCCACCAGGGGCAGGGACCGCTCGTGGCACGGCTCGTGGGTCAGGCAGTGCTCGGCCGCGGCGCGCAGGTTCGCCTGCTCCAGGCGCAGCGTCGTGCACCACGCCTCCTGGAGCGGCCCGAACCACTGCAGGCAGGCCTCACCGACGAGGCCCTCGACCCACTCGAGGTGGCGGTGGACCAGGTCGTCGTGCTCACCGAGGACGCGGAGTCGGTGCTGGCCGTGCTCCCGCAGCGGCTCGAGCATCCGGAAGCGCACCTGTCCGTGGCTCTCGACGCGGCTCAGGACGGACTTCTCGAGCAGGCCCTCGAGCACGTCGAGGACGGCCTCCTCCGGCAGGGTCCCACCGGCGCACACCGCCTCGGCAGCCTCCACACCGAACCCGCCCGTGAACACCGAGGCCCGGGCCCACAGGGTGCGCTCGTCATCCGTGCAGAGGTCGTAGGACCAGTCGATCGTGGCCTCGATCGTCCGGTGCCGCGACGGACCGGTGCGCGCGGAGTGGCGCAGGACGTCGAGGCGTGCGTCCAGGCGACGCACCAGCTCGTCGAGGCCCAGGACGCGCAGCTTGACGGCAGCGAGCTCGATGGCGAGCGGGATGCCCTCGAGCTTGCGGACCAGCTCGACGGCCGCGACCTGGTTGGCCGGCGTGAGCTCGAAACCCGGCACGACGGAGGCGGCCCGCTCGCGGAAAAGTGCGAGCGACGGGAACAGCGAGGCGACGCCCGGTTCCGCGGCCTTCTCCGGAGGTGGCACCGGCAGCGGTGCGACGCTGAACACCGTCTCGCCGGGCACTCCGAGGGTCTGACGGCTCGTGGCGAGGACCCTCAGGCCCGGGCTGTGCCGCAACAGCTCGTCGACGATCTCCGCGACCGGCTCGAGCACGTGCTCGCAGTTGTCGAGCACCAACAGGATCCGGCGCTCCGCCACGTGCTGGAGGGCCACGCTCCAGGTGTCCCGGCCGGGGAGGTCAGGGAGGTCGAGCGCCTCGACCACGGCCTGGCGGAGCAGGCACGGGTCACGGACGTCGGCGAGCTCGACCCACGTGACGCCGTCGGGGTGACTGCGGACGAGCTCCCGGGCGGCCCGGAGCGCCAGCCGGGTCTTCCCGACGCCTCCGAAGCCGGCAAGCGTCAACAGCCTGGTCTCGCCCAGCAGCCGCTTGACCTGGTTGAGGTCGGTGCGGCGCCCCTCGAAGGACGTGAGGTCCGCGGGCAGGCGTCCCCCGGGGGCGGTGTCGTCGACCGAGGACCCGGCGCGAGCTCGGCTGGGCATCGTCGTCACCCCCATGTCGACTCGTGTGCGGGACGTCACAGAGCACAAGTGTGGCCGAAATGGTCCGACCAAACAAGGGTGTCATGCCCGAGACGCCCGACCCACTCGGAACTACCCGGAAATCCTACTCGGGTAGTGATCCGGGGGTGGCCCCCGGTCCACCCCACCGCCACCGCGAGGGATGGTGACGGTCATCACACCCATCTGGTCCGACCATTCAAGGAGGAATCGTGACCGCGCTCCCCGAGTCCGCTTCCCAGCACTTCCTCGCGCCTGCCGAACGAGACCTTCCGAAGACGTCCATGGTGCGGCGGGTCGGCAGGGCCCTGGACGACCTCCGCGCGCTCACCACCGTGCAGCAGCTGGTCCAGCGCGCGCCGGCGGCGCTGTGCCGGGTCGGCTTCGACCGGGCGATGATCTCGCGCGTCGCCGACTCCGAGTGGGTCGTCGAGCGCTTCCACAGCGAGCTCGACCCCGAGCAGGCCGCTCGCATCACGGAGATGGCCAAGGCCAACAACCAGCGCCTCGGCCCCAACGTCATCGAGCTCGAGATGGTCCGGCGCCGGGTGCCGCTGCTCGTGCTCGACGTGCAGCGCGACCCGCGGGTGCACCCCCAGCTGGCCCGGATGACCGGCTCGAGCTCCTACGTCGCCGCGCCGGTCGCCCCCGAGAACGAGGTCGTGGGCTTCATCCACGCCGACCGGGTCGGCGGCGTCGTCACGGAGTTCGACCGCGAGATCGTGGCGCTCTTCGCCCAGGAGCTCGGCACCCTCGTCGCGGCGGCCAACATGCGCGAGCGGCTCGAGCAGCTGCGCGTCACCGTCGACAACCTCCGCTCCTCCCTCGGCGGGATGGTCAACGGTTGCCTCTCCGGGCCCGTGGGGCTCGAGCCGGTGGCGACCGTGACACCCATCGGCGTCGCCGCCGGCGCCCCGGTGCAGATGCAGCAGCAGACGTTCGCGAGCTCGCCCGAGATCGACCGCCTGCTGTCCGAGCGTGAGCGCGAGGTGCTGCGGTTGATGGCGCTGGGCGAGACCAACGGCCGCATCGCCAGCCGCCTGGTCATCACCGAGGGCACCGTGAAGTCCCACGTGCGCCACATCCTGCGCAAGCTGAACGCAGCCAACCGGGCCGAGGCCGTCTGCCGCTGGCTGCAGCGCCCCGGCGCCCCCGTCTGACCAGTCCACCGCCGAACGCCGAAGGCCCGGGACCTCGCGGTCCCGGGCCTCTTCGCGTGCCCTGGCGGGATCCCTGCCGGAGCCGGTGGATGACCGCTGCGGCGGCGGCACCTGTGGGGATCGCCGTTCCTCCCGCACCCGTCCTCGGCGGCGCAGCGGCCGGGCGCGGTCCGTGCTGGCCCCATGCCCTGCCGCGACACGTACGAGGACCTCGGCGCACACGGCACGGGGCCGGGCAGGTCGTTGCCCTCCCCCGAGCGGGCCCGGACCTCGTCGTACGCGTTGCCCCTCCGCGAGAGCCGGGAAGGCGGCAAGGAGCGTGACAAAAGACGAGCGGCCCCGGGAACCGGTCAGGGTTCCCGGGGCCGGTGACGCCGTTCGAGGGCGCGAACGGCATCTCCCCCGCGGCCAGCGGTGGTACGGGGGCGCTGGGGTCAGTCGGTCGGCACCACGACGCGCGCACCGTGGGTCTGCTCGCTGACGATGAGCTGACACGACAGGCGCGAGCTGGGCCGCACCCCGTCGGCGAACTCGAGGAGCTCGCGCTCCTCGTCGGTCACCTCGTCGAAGAGGTCCTGCCACCCCTCGTCCACGTAGACATGGCAGGTCGCGCAGGAGCAGCTCCCCCCGCACTCGGCGACGATGCCCGGCAGGTTGTTGCGCACGGACCCGTCCATGACGCTCTGCCCCACGGGCACGTCGATGGACAGCTCCCTCCCGTCCGCGAGCACGTAGACGACCTCAGGCATGACGTCCCTCCAGGATCTTCTCGAGCCGCAGCGCGCCCGTGGGGCACGCGTTGACGGCCTCCGTCACCCGCTCCAGGTCGTCACCGTCGATGTCGGCGCGGGCCACCTGCAGCAGCCCGTCGTCGTCGACGACGAAGTAGTCCGGAGCGATCGCGAGGCACTCCTCGACGCCGCCACAGGTGCCCTGTGTGTGTACGACCTTCATCTCGCTGGCCTCCTCCGGCTGCTCAGTCAGTGAGTTCCACGCGGACAGGGAGCCGCTTGATGCCACCGACGAAGTTGGTCTGGGTCAGCTTGCGGCCCTCGAGCAGCTCGATCGACTTGATGCGCGGCAGGAGCTCCTCGAACATGATGCGCAGCTCCTGCTTGGCCAGGTGCTGCCCGATGCACATGTGCGGGCCGTAGCCGAAGGCGATGTGCTTGTTCGGCTTGCGCTCCAGGTCGAAGGTGGTCGGGGCGTCGAAGACGTCCGTGTCCCGGTTGGCCGACTGGTAGAGCGGCATGACCCGGTCCCCGGCCTTGATCTGGGCTCCACCCAGCTCGGTGTCGACCCGCGCCCTCCGCATGAAGTGCTTGACGGGCGAGACCCACCGCAGCGCCTCGTTGACCAGGTCCGGGATCAGCTCCGGGTTCGCCTGGACCTTTGCCAGCTGCTCCGGGTTCTGCGCGAGTGCCTCGATGCAGCCCGTGATGGTGGCCGACGTGGTGTCGTGGCCCGCCGTCGAGATCGCCATGAACCAGCCGTAGGCGTAGGAGTCCGGGTAGAACTCTCCGTCGGGCCGGCGCGCGTTGGCGATGAGCGAGGAGAGGTCGTCGCGAGGGTTCGCGCGACGGTCCGCGACGAGCCCGGCGAAGTAGCCGCAGAAGTCCTGGAAGGACGCCGCGAACTGCTGGGCCATCGCCTCCGGGGTGGCGGCCTCGACGTCCTCACGCTGGAGGTCAGGGTCCGCGACGCCGAAGAACTCCTGCGTCAGCTTCATCATCCGCGGCTCCTCCTCCTCGGGGACGCCGAAGAGGGTCATGATGACGTGGAGCGGGAAGTAGAGCGCGAAGTCCTCGATGAAGTCGATCTCGTTGACGCCGGGCTTGAGGTACTTCGCCATGGCCTCGCGGGCGAGGTCACGGATCTGGTCCTCCCACTGCTTGAGGTTCGCCGGGCGGAACCACGCCCCGGCGATGTCCTTGACCTCGGTGTGCTCCGGCGGGTCGAGGTAGGGCAGGGCGTCCATGATCCGGAGGCTGCCGCCGGTGAGGCTCTTGGTGAACGCGTCACCGGCCTGGTTGCTCAGGATCGGGTTGTGGCTGCCCGGATCCTCGTGGCCACCCGCGGTGAACACGTCGGTGTTGCGCTCGACCTCCATGATGTCGGCGTGCTTCGAGACCAGCCACAGCGGGTCGAAGCCGTCGACGACGGCCTTGCCCACGGGCATGTTCTCCCGCAGCCACTCGTAGGCGGCGAACAGCTTGTCGTGGTCGACGTGCCCCTCGGGGAGCACGATCTGCTGCGCGATGTCGTCGGGGACGACGCGGGTCGTGGTCTTCTCGTCGATGACGGTCATTGTGTCTCCTCGACTTCAGTTGGCCGCGGCCGGCGGCAGGTAGATGGTCTTGAGGTTCTGGAAGGCGACGAGGCCCTCGGGACCCAGCTCGCGGCCCATGCCGCTCGACTTGATGCCTCCGAACGGCGCGGTCGGGTCGTTGACGTAGTGGTTGAGGCCGATGGTCCCGGTGCGCACCTTGCGGGCGAACGCCTCGCCACGCTCCGGGTCGGCGGTCCAGACCGAGCCCCCGAGGCCGTAGTCGGTGTCGTTGGCGATCCGGACGGCCTCCTCCTCGTCGCGGTAGGGGATCACCGCGAGGACGGGACCGAAGATCTCCTCCTGCGCGATGGTGTGGTTCGGGTCCACGTCCGCGAAGACGGTGGGCTGCACGAACCAGCCACGGTCGCGGTCGGCCGGACGGCCACCGCCGGCAGTGAGCCGGCCGCCGTCGGAGCTGCCCTTGGCGATGTAGGACTCGACACGCTCACGCTGGCGCTGCGAGACGAGCGGGCCGATCTGCGTGGTGCGCTCGAGCGGGTCGCCGATGACCAGGTTCGAGGCCAGGCCGGAGATGGTGTCGACCACCTCGTCGTACCGGCTCTGCGGCGCGAGCACCCGGGTGCCGAGCCAGCAGATCTGGCCGTTGTTCAGCAGCGTGGAGGCGAAGAAGCTCTCGATGTTGCCGAGCAGGTCGGCGTCGTCGAGGACGATCGCGGCGGACTTGCCGCCGAGCTCCAGGGTCACCGGGCGCAGCAGGCGGCCGCAGGTCTCGGCGATGGCGCGTCCGGCCGCGGTCGAGCCGGTGAAGCTGACCTTGTCGACGCCGGGGTGCTCGACGAGGTACGCGCCGAGCTCGCGTCCGCCGGGGACCACGTTGAGCACGCCCTCGGGCAGACCCGCGGCGAGCGCAGCCTCGGCCATGAGGAAGGCGTCGAGCACCGTCTCCGGCGCCGGCTTGAGGACGACGGTGCAGCCCGAGGCGAGCGCCGGTGCGAGCTTCAGGAAGGTGATCCCCTGCGGGACGTTCCACGGCACGATCGCGCCGACGACGCCGATCGGCTCGCGTCGGATGACCGACGACCCGCCGAGCATCCCGGGACGGCGCTCCTCGCCCTGGTCCACCACCAGCTGGCTGTAGTAGCGCAGGAGCAGCGGCGGGAAGGCCGACTCGAACTGCTCGGCGACGACGATCGGCATGCCGTTCTGCTGGGCCACACGAGCGGCGGTCTCGCCGGCGCGCTTCTCCAGCTCGTCAGCGAAGCGGTGCAGCGCCTCCTGGCGCCGGGCGGGCTCCCAGCTGCCCCAGGCGTCCGGGCCGTCGAAGGCCCGGCGAGCGGCGTCGACGGCGGCGTCGATGTCGCCCTCGGCCCCCTCCGGGACGGAGCCGATGATCTCCTCGGTGGCAGCGGCGCGGACGTCGATCCGGGCGCTGCCGGCCGGCGCTCGCCMCYCGCCGCCGATGTAGAGCTTGTCGTAGTCAATGGTGCTCATCTGGTGACCTCGTGTCTCGTGGGTGGGGGTCAGTTGTGGGTGAGGACGACCTTGACCGCCTCGCCCGCCGCCTGGGCCGCGATGGCCTGGTTGAGCTCGCTGAAGGGACGGGTGCTGATCAGGCGGTCGTAGGGGAACTTGCCGGCGGCGTGCAGCGCCTGCAGCTCACCGATGAACTCGTCGAGGTTCGAGTCGCCCTCGACGATGCCGATCACCCGCGCACCGAGGACCTGGGCCGGGATCATGGGGACCGCCATGACGGACTCCGGGTCGGCCGGGACGCCGACCAGCCCGATGGTGCCGCGGTAACCGAGGGAGGCGAAGGCCTCGCCCAGGACGGCGGCGTTGGCGGTGGTGTCCAGGACGTAGTCGACGCCCGCGGGGATGATCGCCCGCACCTGCTCCGAGACGGGACCGGCCGCAGGGTCGATCGCGTGGGTGGCGCCGAGCTCGATGGCGAGCTCGCGCCGCGCGGTGACGGGCTCGACGACGATGATCGTGCCCAGGTTGCGGGCGGCCGCGGCGAGCACACCGGAGAGGCCGACCGATCCGCCGCCCATGACCAGCAGCGCCTCACCGGCCTGCGCGTCGAAGCTGTTCATCACCGCTCCGGCGCCGGTCTGGATGCCGCAGCCGAGCGGAGCCGACAGGGCGAGGTCGGCGTCGTCCGGAAGCTTCACGACGTTGCGCTGGTTGGCCATCGCAGCCGTCGCGAAGGACGACTGGCCGAAGAAGTTGGCGCCGAGCTGGGTGCCGCCCTGGGACAGCGCCGAGCTGCCGTCCGGGCGGACGCCGCCGAAGTTGAGGGCCATGAAGTTGACGCAGTACGCCGGCTCACCCTTCTTGCACGAAGGGCACTCGCCGCAGGTGTTGAACGTGAGCGCGACCTTGTCCCCGACCGCGACCTTGGTGACGCCCTCGCCGACGGCCTTCACGACGCCCGCGCCCTCATGCCCCACGACACCGGGCATCGGGAAGGGCAGGTGTCCGTGCTGCGCGGCCAGGTCGGTGTGGCAGAGGCCGACCGCCGCGATCTCGACGAGGACCTCCCCGGACTGCGGGTCGCCGAGCTCGACGTCCTCGATGGTGAAGTCGCCCCCGACCTCGTGTACGACGGCTGCCTTGATCTGCATGGCGGAATCCCTTCAGGAAGCGCGAGAGTGAGTGGTCCGGTCGGCCCACCGCCGTACCTGGACGATCTCGAGTGTTTCCTCGGTCACACTCGACGGGCATCCCCCTTGGGACAGATCGACATGTGCCGTTGGGCCCGTCCGCGCAGGCGGTGGGGAGACCTCCAGTCGCGACGCACGGCCGGCGTTGCGGGGTCCCCGCGGGTCGGCGACAGTGGCCCGGTGACGACACGAGGCATCACCGTGCTGGCCGGCGGGCTGGCGGAGACGGTGGAGATCACCACGGCAGCCGACCGCGCCGGCTTCGACGGCGCCTGGTCGGGCGAGTTCCTCAACCGCTCGGCGGTCGTCTCCGTCGCCGCGATGGCCGCTGCCACCGAGCGGATCGGCGTCGGCACGGCGATCGCGTACGCCGTCGGACGCTCTCCCCTGGTCCTGGCCAACGACGCCCGCTTCCTCGACGAGATGAGCGGCGGACGGCTCACCCTCGGCCTCGGCACCGGCACCCGGGGCATGATGGTGGGCTGGCACGGCGTCACCGACCCGGACGGTCCGGCCAGCCGCATGGAGGAGCTGATCCCGTTGCTGCGGCGCCTGTGGCGGTTGCACGAGGAGCCGGTCAAGCACGAGGGTCGCTTCTACAGCTGCGACATCACGCCGACGGCCGACATCCAGCCGCCCCTGCGCCCGGAGGTCCCGATCTTCACGGCCGGCGTGAACGCCCGGATGATCGAGGTGGCGGGCCGCGTCTCGGACGGCCTCATCTGCCACCCGACGCTGACCGACCGCTACCTCGAGGAGGTGGCGCGCCCGGCGATCGAGAAGGGCGCTGCCCGCACGGGGCGCGACCCCGAGCAGGTCCAGCTCAAGGGCGTCATCATCACCTCGATCCACGACGACCCCGCTGTCGCCCGGCGGGAGGCCGCCGCACAGATCGCGTTCTACGTCGCCCCGAAGGCGTACGGCCCGGTCATGGAGACGTCGGGGTTCGGCGACGAGGCGGCGGCGATCCAGGCGGCCTTCCGGGCCAAGGACCACGACGCGATGGTGGCGGCGGTCTCGGACCGGATGCTCGACGAGATGGCGGCGGCAGGCACCCTCGAGGAGGTCCGTGACCGGGTCGCGGTGCTCGAGAAGCGCTACGACCACGCCGCGCTGTACTCCCCCAGCTTCACGATGGCCGCTGAGCGCGTCCGCGAGAACACCTTCGCGATCATCGAGGCGTTCAGCCGGTAGCCCGCTCGAGCGCGGACCAGGCGATCGCCAGATCGTCCGTCCCGTGGCCGGTGCGGCGTTCACCGCAGCGGCCGGGCACCCACCCGCTCGCCTTCTCCGTCCACCTCCTGACGCGCGAGCGCCACCTGGCGCGGGTCGCCGCCTCGGCGCCCACCCCGACGGCGGACGCCGAGGACGCTCAGCCCCGGGGGAAGGTGAGGTAGATCGACTCGCCGACCATCGCGGGGCGGTCCTGCCCCCTGACCTCGACCCGGAGCGCCACCCGGTACTGGACGCCGCCGTCCTCGCGCCGGGTGGACTCGGGGATCGAGGCCGCGAGGCGGATCTCGGCGCCGACCGGGACCGGCGCGGTGAAGCGCACCTTGTCGAGCCCGTAGTTGATGCCGCGGCCGTGGTCGGTGATCACCATCAGCTTCTTCAGCATCGACGGCACCAGCGCCAGGGTGAGGTAGCCATGGGCGATCGTGCGCCCGAACGGGCCGTCCGCCGCTCGCTCCGCGTCGACGTGGATCCACTGGTGGTCGTCGGTGGCGTCGGCGAAGGTGTCGATGCGGCCCTGCTCGACGCGCTGCCAGGGCGAGGCACCGAGGTCGAGGTCGGTGGCCTCGGCCAGCTCGGCGACAGTGATCTCCAGGGTCATCGACACTCCTCGTCTCGGTTGGACGCCCACCGTCGACCACGCGGCGGGACGCGGTCAACGCGACCGGGCCCTGCCTGCTGTCGCAGCCCACAGTGGGCGGGACCACACCGGACGCGGACCACGGCACCGATCCGCCAGTCTGGCGCCATGAGCAACGCCGACCTGCCGTCGTACCCCCAGGTCCTCGACCTGCCCGTCCTGCACGAGGGCGAGGTGACGCCGGACTTCATCGACGCCAACGGCCACATGAACATCCGCCACTACCTCGACGCGGGCGCGTTCGCCGCCGACGTGCTGCTGCGCCGGATCGGCGTGGACGACGCCTACCGCGCCAACCGGCGGCGCGGGGTCTTCACCGCCGAGCACCACATCCGCTACTTCACCGAGATGCACGCGGGCGGCCGGTTCAGTGCCCACACGGCGTTCGTCGCACGGTCGGCGAAGGCCGGGCACCTGCTGTCCTTCATCCTGGACCTCGACCACGAGCGGCTCGCCYGCACGGTCGAGATCATCGTGGTGGCGGTCGACCTGGAGACCCGGCGACCGGCGGACTTCCCCGACGACATCGCCGGCCGGATCGACGAGCACGTGGCCGAGGCGGCTGCGCTGGACTGGCCCCTGCCGCTGTCGGGTGCGATGGGTATCCGCAGCCGCGCCTGACCAACGACTACGGCTGGGCCGTCACGGTGGCGACCGTGCAGGTCCGCCCGTCGACGGTGCCGACCACGTCGGTGACCCACAGGGTCCGGCCGGAGTGGCGGGTCGTCGCCCGCAGCTCGAGGTTCGCCCCCGCAGCGACCCCGCGCGTGTGGACGATGTGGATCGAGGTCGTGGCGAGCGAGCTCCCGGCCTCGATGCGCGACCGGGTCGCGACGACGTCGGACGCCGCGAGGGACACGCCTCCGTGCAGCATCCCTCGCGGGTTGAGCAGCGAGGGATGCGCCGGCAGCACTGCGTCCCCGGTGCCGCCGTGCAGGCCCAGGAGCGACGCGAGGTCTGCGGCCCCCGACGCACCGACCACCGGCACCGACGACGGGTCGAGGCCGTCAGGTCGAGGAACCGCGCGTCCGCGATGACGGCACTCGGCCACCACCGCCCCCGACGCGTCGCGGATGCGGCCGAGCGCGAAGGAACCCTCCTGCACCGGACGGGCACACGCCTCGAGGTCAGCGCCGCGACGGAGCTCGCCGACCATGTCGATCCAGATCTCCGTGCTGATGGACCAGGCGCCCTCGGGCAGCGACGCCATGAGCGCATAACCCGTCACCTCGTCGGCCAGCACGCCCAGCGCACCGGGTGCGGTACGGCCGTCAGGGCCGGTAGCCCACGCGCCGAGCGAGCTCCGGCAGGTCACCCCGCCGGGCACCTGCTGCAGGCCGTGGACGTCGAAGAGCCGCTCCGGCTCACTGGGGATGAAGGTCAGCTCTTGCACGAACCCACCCTAGGGTCTTGTGAACGATCGTTTACATCCGTATTGTACAAATGGTCAGGCCAAACGTCGCGCGACGTGGCTCCCACGCCCCTTACGAGAAGGACATGTCGACCATGGACAACTTCACCGACATCACCTACGAGGTCGAGAACGGCCTTGCCTGGATCACGATCAACCGGCCGGACCGGTTCAACGCCTTCCGCGCGCAGACCGTCGACGAGCTGGTCCTCGCGTTCAAGCGGGCGTGGGCGAGCCCCGACGTCGGCACCATCTGCCTCACCGGCGCGGGCGACAAGGCCTTCTGCGCCGGCGGTGACCAGAAGCAGCGGATGGAGACCGGCGACTACGGTCCGTCGCAGTCCGGCCTGTTCGAGGTCGAGGCCCTGCACCGGGTGATGCGCGACGTCCCGAAGCCCGTCATCGCCGCCGTCAACGGCCTGGCCATCGGTGGCGGCCACGTCCTGCACGTGCTCGCGGACCTCACGATCGCCGCCGACACCGCCAGCTTCGGCCAGAACGGCCCCCGGGTGGGCAGCTTCGACGCCGGCCTCGGCTCCGGCTACCTCGCCCGGGTCGTCGGCGAGAAGCGCGCCCGCGAGATCTGGTTCATGCTGCGCCGCCTGAGCGCCGAGGAGGCGCTGGACTGGGGCCTGGTGAACAAGGTCGTCCCGGCTGCCGAGCTCAAGGACGAGGTGCGTCGCTGGGCCGAGACGATGAACGCCTACTCCCCCACCGCGCTCAAGGTGCTCAAGCAGTCGTTCAACAGCGACACCGAGCACTTCGTCGCGGTCGGCAACATGGCCATCACCACCCTCAAGCTGTTCGGCGAGACGCCCGAGGCGCAGGAGGGCATCACCGCGTTCAACGAGAAGCGGCAGCCCGACTTCTCGAAGTACCGCGGGAACTGAGGCCGACGATGCAGCTGGACGCCGAGCGCCTCGAGTTCGCGAAGGCGATCGAGGACTTCTGTGCGCGTGAGTGCGGGACCCTCGCGCAGCGCGACGAGCTGACCGACAACGAGACCGTCGCCACCAGCTTCGAGCTCCTCCGGAAGATGTCGGACCTGGGCTGGCTCGGCGTCTCGCTGCCGGAGGAGTACGGCGGGGGCGGGGCCGGGTTCGTCGACGAGTGCGTGTTCATCGAGGAGGCCCACCGCGGGCTGGCCCCCGGCCTGCTCGCCTACACCACCGGGCTCACCGCTGCCCAGACCTACCTCAAGTGGGGCAACGACGAGCAGAAGAAGACGATCGTCTCCAACCTGGCGGCGGGCCGGATCGAGGCGATCGCCCTGTCCGAGCCCGGCACCGGGTCCGACCTGGGGGCCGTGCGCACGAAGGCGGTGCGCGACGGAGACGAGTACGTCATCGACGGGCAGAAGACCTGGATCTCGACGGCGCACGTGGCGCAGCACATGCTCACCCTCGTCCGCGAGGACGCCTCCGGCCCCAAGCACGCCGGGCTCACCCTCCTCATGGTGCCGTGCGACACCCCGGGCATCGAGATGCGCGAGGTCAAGACGATGGAGGCGCGCACCTGCAACGACGTCTTCTTCACCCAGGCGCGCGTCCCGGTGTCGGCCGTCGTCGGGGAGCCCGGGCAGGGCTGGAAGCAGCTGATGCGCGGGCTCAGCGTGGAGCGGATGATCATCGCGGCGTTCAGCATCGGCGCGGCGCGGCGCTCCCTCGAGGACGCCGTCGCCTACATGAAGCAGCGCGACGCGTTCGGGCAGTCGATCAGCGAGTTCCAGGCGCTCCGGCACCGGGTCGCCGACATCGCGACCGACATCGCGACCACGCGGGCCTTCATCTACGACGTCGCCCAGGCGATCGACGACGGGCGCGAGGACGACCTGGCGCGGGAGTCGGCGATGGCGAAGATGCGCGCGACCGAGGTGGCGAAGCGGGCCGCACTCGAGGGCATGCAGCTCATGGGCGGCGCAGGCTACGCGCGGGAGTACGGCATGGAGTTCCAGGTCCGCCGCGCGCTCGCGCCGCCGATCTTCGGTGGCACCAACGAGATCCAGCGGGAGATCATCGCGAAGTCGATCTTCTAGCCGGACCGCGTCGCGCGCGGACGCACGACCCAGGCCCCGGACGGCCCCGCCGTCCGGGGCCTCGCCGTTTCCTCGACCGGCCTGCACGACGGGCCCCGCTCGCCGCCGACGGCGTGCTCTCCGACTCACGGAGGTCCGGACGACCCGTCGTGGCTGGGTCGCGCGACCGACGCCTGGCTCGCCGCGCTCGGCATCATGATGATCGGCCGGTTCCTGATCGGCTGAGGCCGGTCACGACGCAAGGACCGCCGGACCCGCGAGCGCGGGTCCGGCGGTCCTGTGCTTACCACCCCCGGTGGCGTCAGGTCAGCGTCGGCCGATAGGCGTACGACGGCGAGCGGGTCAGCGCGAACTCGAAGATCCCCGAGCCCGGCCGTCCCTGCCAGTCGAAGGAGCACAGGCGGTCGGTGAGGGAAGAGTCCAGGGTCCGCTGGGTGACCGAGCCGTCGAGCGGGTAGACGTCGCTCTCGAGGTGGTCGCGGCCGAACGCCTTGCCGTGGTGCCCGCCGTACCCACCGCCGGCCATGTAGCCACCACCGGCGGACGCGTCGGTGTCGACCGGGTAGACCGCGCCGGAGGCCGTGGTCACCTGCACCCGTCCGGCCTTGAGGTCCAGCTGGTCGTCGAAGACCAGGTCGTGGCGCACGTCGACGACTTCGTCGAGGGTGCCGTCGGTGTGCATCACCGCGCCCTCGAGGAGGATCCGGCCACCGTCGCGGGTCTCGACGAGGAGGAACCCGATGGACCGGTCATCGAACTGTGCCTGGTACCAGATGTGCAGCCCCTGGCCGCCCGCCATCGTGCGGACACCACGAGAGCGGTCGCGCTGGCTGTACCACCGCTCCACCTGCTGCTCGGCGCCGTCGATACTGATGCTCCCGCGGACGAAGCCGGACTGGAACAGGTGCGAGAACGACGTCAACTCGCCCGAGTTGTTCGTGACGTCGATGTCGCCCCACCACGCGGGGGTCCGCGCCTCCCACCGCAGGTCGAACGCCAGCCCGGTCGGGTTGTCGGTGAGCGAGAGGTGCCAGGACTGGTTCGGCTCGACGACCTGGTAGGCGAACGGGCCGCAGGTGCCCGGATCGGTCGCCGACAGCTCGGTGGCGAAGCGGACGTTGCGCTGCTCGGTGCGGGTGGTGAGGATCGCGAACCCGTCGACCGTGTCCTGGACCGGGTGCAGGCCCAGACCGACGAGGATCGACGGCGCCGTCGCGTCCGTGGGGTGGACGTTGAAGACGAACCGGTCGAAGAAGCGCTCCGGGAGGCCGGTCGCCTCCTCACGCCGGATCAGCTCGTCGTGGAACTTCTCCCATGACCTGTTGCTCATGCGCGGGCCTCCTGCGGGACGTCGGTGAGTGCTGGCAGGCCGGCGGCGCGGTGCGCGTCGGCGAGGAAGGACGGCACGAGCGTCGGGTCGGCGTAGTACGGGTCCCCCACGCCTCGCACGGCGCGGCGTCGCCCGTACTCGTAGAGGACCGCCAGCTTCCACAGCGCGAGCGTGGTGTACCAGGCCAGGTTCGACAGGTCGGCCCCCGTGCGCGCGGCGTACCGCTCGGCGAGCTCGGCGCGGGTCGGGTAGCCGTCCTCGAGCATGGCGAGGGAGAGCTGCTGGGTGGCGTTGTACGGCGGGGCGTCGTCAGGGACGGAGGCGAGGAAGTAGCCGAGGTCGAAGAGCGGGTCCCCGAGCGTGGCGAGCTCCCAGTCGAGGACTGCCTCCACGGCACCGGGGTCGTCCTCGGAGAGGATGACGTTGCCGATCCGGTAGTCGTTGTGGACGATCGTGGCTCCCGACTCGGGCGGCACGTTCTCCTGCAGCCACGCGTCCACCGCTGCGAAGGCCGCGGGCGGGTCGCCGTCCTCGTCGGCGACGAGGCGTGCCATGCGCGACCGGTGGCGGGCGTTGAACCCCTCCGGCCTCCCGAGGTCGGCGAGGCCAGCCGCCCTCCAGTCCACGGCATGGAGGTCGGCAAGGGTGTCCACCAGCGACTCGCCGATCCTGCGGCGTGTCGCAGGGTCGGCGAGCGTGGGCGGCGTCGACGTCGTGACGACCGGCCCTGCTGCGAAGCCCATCACGTAGAGGTGGACGTCGATGACCTCTCCGGCCTCCGCGGTCGCGAGCAGCTCGGCGACGGGCACCGCGGTGCTGCCCAGGGCCCCGACCAGCCTCGCCTCACGCAGCATGTCGTGGGCGCCCGGAGGCGTCGGGGGCGGCGGAGGCCGTCGCACGACCGCTCGCCGGCCGTGGACGTCGGTCACCAGGTAGGTCAGGTTCGAGTGCCCGTCGCCGATCGGCTTCGTGGTGACCTCACCGGAGGTGATGCCGTGCTGCTCGAGGAACTCCCCGAGCCGGGCTCGCTCCTCGGCGCTCCAGTCCCAGGCGCTCATGGGCAGTCGTCACTCCCCCGTGAAGCGGGGGTCCCGCTTCTCCACGAACGCCGCGAGCGCCTCCGGCATGTCACGGGTCCGCGTCATCAGCGCCTGCCCGCGGTTCTCCAGCTCCAGTGCGGCGGCGTACGACGTCACCTCGAGGTTGCGCTGGATGGCGCGCTTCGACATCCGCACCCCGGCAGGCGAGTTGCGGGCGATCTGCCCGGCGAGCTCGACTGCGGCGCCGAAGAGCTCGTCGGTCGGGACGACCCGGTTGACGAGCCCGATCCGCTCCGCCTCGTCGGCTCCGACGATGCGGGCGCTGAACGCGATCTCCGCGGCGCGTGCGGGGCCGACCAACCGGGTGAGGTGGTACGACGTGCCCAGCTCGCCGACGGACAGGCCGACCTTGACGAAGGCGGCGCTGAACTTGGCGACCGGGTCGCAGAGCCGGATGTCAGCCGCGAGGGCGAGCGCCAGGCCGCCCCCGGTGGCCGGGCCGTGCACGGCGGCGATCACCGGGAAGGGCAGGAAGTGCAGCGCCTGGATGCCGCCCGTGGCGGTCTCCTGGAACTTGAGGAACTCGCGCACGCCCATCTCGCTGATCCGGCCGACCTCGTCGAGGTCGAAACCGGCGCAGAAGGACCGCGTTCCGGTGCCGGTGACGATGAGGGCGCGCAGGGGCGCGTCGCGCAGCGCGAAGGCGGCCTCGCCGTACTCCCTGAACATGCGGAAGGTCTGGCTGTTCATCCGGTCCGGCCGGTTGATCCGCAGCACGCCGATGTCGCCGGGGAGGACCTCGAAGGTCAGCTCCTCGAGCTCGGGGAATTCGATGTCCACGGTGGTGTTCTCCTCGGTCACGGTCATGTCGTCACTCCCCCGAGAAGACGGGGCGGCGCTTCTCCTTGAAGGCAGCGAGTGCCTCGGGCATGTCGGCGCTGCGCGTCAGCAGGGCCTGTCCACGGTTCTCCAGCTCGATGGCCGCGGCGTAGGAGCCGATCTCCATGTTCGCGTGGAGGGCGCGCTTGGAGAGCTGGATGCCACCGGGGCTGTTGGCGACGATGCGGTCGGCGAGGCCGAGGGCGTCGTCCAGGAGCTTGTCGGGCTCGCTGACGCTGTTGACCAGCCCGATCCGGACAGCCTCCTCGGCGTGCACCATCCGGCCGGTGAAGCAGATCTCGCTCGCGACAGCGGGGCCGACGAGCCGGGTCAGCAGCCAGGAGGTGCCGAGGTCGCCCGCGCTGAGGCCGATCTTGACGAACGCGGCGTTGAACTTCGCCTCCGGCGACGCCAGCCGGATGTCGGCCTGCAGCGCCAGCGCCAGCCCACCGCCGGCGGCAGGACCGTTGACGGCGGCCACGACCGGGACCCGGAGGGCCCGCACGGCCAGCAGTGCCCGGGCGCCGCGCTCCTGCTGGTCGAGCATCCCGATGGCACCGAGGTCGGCGAGCCGGKCGGCGBCYKCGMKSBMGAAGCCGGCGCAGAACGCACGACCGGCGCCGGTGAGCACGACCACCCGCAGGTCGTCGACCTGGTCGAGGTCCAGCGCGACGCGCTCGAGCTCGACGAACATCCGGTCGGTCATCGCGTTGTAGCGCTCGGGACGGTCGAGGGTCACCAGGGCGACGCCGGGCGCCGCCTCGGTGACGGTGATCGTCTCGAACGAGCGGTCAGGGAGCTTCATCAGAGAGACTGCCTTCCTGGGTAGGGACGGGGGCGGGCTGGTCCGCGAGACGGATCGCGCCGTCCCGCTCCCAGTCCCGGACGACGTCGGGGTCGATGCCCCACGCGGCCAGGGCTTCGCGGGTGTGCTCGCCGGGGACGGGTGGCGGGCCGTCGACGACGGCGGTAGTGCGGCTGAAGCGGGGCTGGGGCGCCGGTTGGGTCACGCCGGCGACGTCCACGAAGGTGCCCCTGGCGACGTTGTGGGGGTGGACCCAGGCCTCCTGCACGTCCAGCACGGGTGAGATGCAGCCCCGTCCGGCGGCCCGGGTCACCCACTCCTCGCGCGTGCGCTCGCGGATGGTGTCAGCGAAGACCTTCGCCAGCTCCGGCCAGCGCGTGTGGTCGTCGCGATCGGGGAGCGCGGCGGCGTCGAGGCCGAGGACGTCGAGCAGGTCGGCGTAGAAGTGGGGCTCGAGCGCGCCGACGGCGAGCCAGCGACCGTCGGCGGTCTCGTAGGCGTCGTAGAAGGGTGCGCCGGAGTCGACGATGTTGGTGCCGCGCTCGGTGCGCCAGGTGCCGGCGCTGACGAACCCGTGGAAGGCGGCGGCCAGCAGGGCCGATCCGTCGACCATCGCGGCGTCGACGACCTGTCCGCGACCGGACCGCCCGGCCTCCCACACCGCGGCGAGCAGCCCGAGCGCCAGCACGGCGCCGCCTCCGCCGAAGTCTCCGACGAGGCTCAGCGGCGGGGTGGGCGGTTGACCCTGACGCCCCACGAGTGCCAGGACGCCGCTCTGGGCGATGTAGTTGATGTCGTGCCCGACGGCCTGGGCCAGCGGCCCGTCCTGCCCGTAGCCGGTCATCCGGCCGTAGACGAGGCGGGAATTGGCCGCGAGGCACACATCGGGGCCGATGCCGAGCCGCTCCGCCACGCCGGGGCGGAAGCCCTCGATGAGCGCGTCGGCACTGGCCACGAGGTCGAGGACGACCTCGTGGCCGCGAGGGTGCTTGAGGTCGACCGCCACGGAGCGGCGCCCGCGGTGGAGGACCTCGGTCCGGAAGTCGGCGTTGGGGCCGACCAGGGCGGCTCCCTGCGCCCGGTCGACCCGGATGACGTCGGCGCCGAGGTCGGCGAGGAGCATCGCGCAGTAGGGCCCTGGCCCGATGCTTCCGACCTCGACCACCCGTAGGCCTGCGAGCGGGCCCGTGAACGATCGTTCCGTCCCGTCATGCGTCATCTCATCACCTCCCGGTCACCACCCTAGGCCACCCGCGAGAAATGGTCAGGCCAATGTCCGTGCCGGCCGGTGGAGACTTCTCCACCGGCCGGCTCTGTTCAGAGCGCGATCATCTCCTGCACCGCCCGGTCCCCGAGCTGTTCGATCGGACCCTCGCCCGCCAGCCGGCCCTTGCGGAGCGCGAGGTAGCGGTCGGCGACCTTCTGGATCATCCCGATGTGCTGCTCCACGAGCAGGAGGGCCGTGCCACGGGACCGGATCTCCCGCAACGCGTCCACGATGGCGTCGATGATCACCGGCGCCAGGCCCTCGGTGGGCTCATCCAGCATGAGGAGCGCCGGTCCGGCCATGAGGGCGCGGGCGATGGCGAGCATCTGCTGCTCACCACCGGAGAGCGAGGTGCCCGGACGCTTCCGGCCACGGGCGAGGTTGGGGAAGAGCTCGTAGAGGTCCTCCAGGGTCCACGTGGTCGCTCGCCGCGAAGCCCGCCCGAGCAGGATGTTCTCCTCGACCGTGAGGTTGCCGAAGATTCGCTTGCCCTGCG
Organism: Nocardioides sp. J9; assembly: GCF_007829375.1. NCBI lineage: Bacteria > Bacillati > Actinomycetota > Actinomycetes > Propionibacteriales > Nocardioidaceae > Nocardioides > Nocardioides sp. J9. The sequence goes on from NZ_VLJQ01000055.1 coordinate 115,978, forward strand.
GCACGAGGGACACCCCACGCGCGGTCGGGACGTGCGCCCGGCGCCCGACCGGCTCGCCGTCGACCAGCACCTGGCCGCGGACCGAGGGCACGCCGTACACGGAGAGCAGGGTGGTGGTCTTGCCGGCTCCGTTGCGGCCGACCAGGCCGACGGTCTCGCCGGGGGCGATCGAGAACGACAGGTCCTGGAGGATCACCGAGCCGCCGTAGCCGGCGGTGACGTCGCGGAACTCGAGCACGGGCGTGGCGGTCATGCTGCGCTCCCCAGGTAGGCACGGATCACGTTCTCGTCGGCGCGGACGTCGTCGGGGGTGCCCGTGGCGAGCAGCTTGCCGAGGTCGAGCACGGTGATGACGTCGCAGGTGCGGAAGACGCCCTCGACGTCGTGCTCGACGAGCAGCGCCGCTACGTCCCTCTCCTTGCACACGTCGCGCACGTGCTGGAGCATCCGGACCGACTCGTCGTGGACCAGCCCTGCGCACGGCTCGTCGAGCAGCACGACCTTCGGCCGGCCGATGAGGGCGATGGCCAGGTCCACGGACCGCTGGGTGCCGTAGGCGATCTCCGCGCACACCCGGTCGAGGATCCCCTCGAGGCCGAGCGTGCGGACGATCTCGCCGAGGTCCTCCTCGTTGTTGCGGCGGGCGACCATCTCGAGCTGGTCGCCGACCGTCATCGCCCCGAAGACGCTGGTGCGCTGGAAGGAGCGGGACAGGCCTTTCCGCCGCCGCCAGCGGACCGAGCGCCGCGTGATGTCCACGCCCTCGAACGTGACCGTTCCGGACGAGGGACGTTTGCGGCCGGAGAGTGCGTCGATGAACGTCGACTTGCCGGCGCCGTTGGGGCCGATCACCCCGTGCACGACGCCCGGCTCGAGCGCGATGTCCACGCCGTCGAGCGCGACGTGGGCGCCGTACCGGACGGTGAGTCCGCGGCCTTCGAAGATCGTCATCGACGTCCCCTCCTCAGTCGGTGGTAGAGCTTCTGCAGGCTGCCGGTGATGCCTCCGGGCATGAACACCAGCACGAGGATCAGCGCCATCCCGGTGAAGAGGTGGAGGTTGCCCCCGAAGTTGAAGTTGGCCTGGGCGTAGACGAACAGGAAGGTCCCGACGATCGGGCCGACCAGCAGTCCGAAGCCCCCGACGAGTGCGGCGATGAGGCTGTCACCGGCCCGGGTGAAGCCGAGGATGTCCGGCGAGACGTAGCCTGAGTTGATCGCGAAGAGTGCACCGCCCAGGGACGCCACCGCTCCCGAGAGCACGAACGCGACCAGGCGCGGCCCGAAGGTGTCGTAGCCGGAGAAGCGCATCCGCTCCTCGTTCTCACGAATGCCCTCCAGGGTGGTGCCGAAGCGGGACCGGCCGACGAGCCACAGCACGGTGGCACACATGGTCAGGGCGATCCACGCCATCGGCCAGAACAGGCCGGGGTTCATCACGTCCCGCTGGGCCAGGCCCAGGAACGTCATGTCGCGGTCGTAGCTGAGCAGCTTGCCGTCGTGCGCGCCGGTGAGCGGCCGCGCCGAGGTCTGCACGCTGAGCGCGTAGAGCGCCTGCGACAGGGCCAGCGTCAGCATCAGGAAGCCGAACCCCGAGGAGCGGACCACGAGGAGGCCCATGACCACGGCGAAGCCGGTGCCGACCACGACCCCGAAGCCGACGGCCGTCGTCGGCGACCAGCCCCAGTTGGTGGTGGCGATGCCGACGCCGTACGCCGCGGCCCCGAAGAAGGCGCCGTGGCCGAGGCTGATCAACCCGAGGTGGCGGGCGAGGAAGCCGATCCCGATCGCGAGGAGGCTGAGCAGCGTTCCCTCGACGAGCAGGCTCATCCGGTAGGTGTCGGTCACGACGTACGGGACGGCGAGGCCGGCCAGCAAGGTGGCGACGGCGATGCCGAGGCCCACCAGGGTGCCCTTGAGGCGTCCGCGGGGCGACGCCTCGGGCGCGGCCGCGGACGGGCTCACCACGTCGGTGGGGGCGGTCGTGGTCATGACACCCTCTTTCCGGCGAGCCCGGTGGGTCGCCACAGCAGGACGATGGTCAGGGCGAGGTAGGGGACGACCACCGCGACGCTCGGCGACCAGACGGTCGTGACGCTCTGGATGACGCCGAGCCCCATCCCGGCGATCATCGCCCCGCCGATGCTCCCGATCCCACCGACGACGACGATGATCAGCACCGTGATCAGGAACGCGCTGCCCATGCCGGGGTCGAGTGCGATGTACGGCGCCGCGAGCGCACCGGCGAAGCCGGCGAGTGCCGAGCCGACCGCAACCACGACGAGGCTCACGCGGTCGACGTTGATGCCCATGATGGCAGCGGTCTCGATGTCCTGGCTGGCCGCGCGGATGTGCAACCCGGTCGTGGTGCTGCGCAGCCACAGCACCAGCGCGGCGGCGAGGACCACCGCGATGGCGATGATGGCCAGCCGGTAGCTCGGGTACTCGACGCCCAGGAAGTTCGAGGTCCCCTGGAGGAACTCGGGCGGCGTGACGCGGAGCGTGCGCTCCCCCCAGATGAGCACCACCAGCCGTTCCGCCATCAGCGCGAGCCCGAACGTGATCAGGCCGAGCTCGATGTGAGAGCGGTGCTGGAGCGGCCGGAAGAAGACCAGCTCCAGCAGGACACCGACGACCGCGAGCGCGAGGGGGACGACGAGGAGCGCCAGCCAGAAGCCGGCTCGGTCCGACACCGAGTAGGCGATGTAGGCCCCGGACATGTAGAGCGCGCCGTGGGCGAAGTTCGCCACTCCCCGCAGGCCGTAGATCATGGCGAGGCCGGAGCTCAGCACCATCAGCAGCGAGCCGAGCGCGATCCCGTTGAGCAGTTGTGCAGCGTTCACGTCTGTCCCTCCCTGACGACGGGCGTCGGCGCGCGGGTCCCGCGCGCCGACGCCCGCTCGGTCAGAACTTGCAGGCCGGGTCCGACTCGGTGGTCGTCACGTCCGCGCTGGTGTTGGTGACCACCTCGAAGGCGAGGCCACCGTCACCCTTGACGACCTTGCCGAGGTAGGAGTCCCGGAGGACCTGGTTGTCGGTGCTACGGACCGTGACCTCACCGACGTTGGTCTCGACGGTGAGGTCCGCGAGCGCCTCGGCGACCTCGGCCGGCTCGGAGCTGCCCGCCTCCTCGATGCCGGCGAAGAGGATCTGTGCCGCGGCGTAGGCGTCGGCGGGGACGTAGTACGGCGCCGAGCCGTGGTCCTCGGTGTAGGCCTCGCTGAACTCCTTGTTGGCCTCGGTGTCGGCCGCGGCGTCGTACCCGACGTTGTTGTAGTAGCCGACGATGCTCTCGCCGAGGGTCTCGAAGAGCGGCTCGGAGACCATGTTGAGGCCGAGCACCGTCTTCAGCTGGTCGTCCAGGTTGAACTGGTCGGCCTGCTGGACGAAGGCGACGCCGTCGGCGCCGAACTCGACGGCGAAGACCGCGTCCGCGCCGCTGTTCTTGAGCTTGGTGATGTAGGAGCCGAAGTCGGTCGTGTTGAGCGGGGCGAACTGCTCCAGCACGACCTCCTTGCCGGCCTTCTCCGCGGCAGCCTTGAAGGTCTCCGCCGCACTGTGGCCGGTGGCGTAGTCGACGGCCTGGATCGCCCACTTCTCACCGGGCATCTCCGCGATCGAGTTCGCCAGGGCGTTCACGTCCATGCTGGTCGTCTGCACGACGTGGACGGCGTACGGCGAGCACTGCTCGCCCACGAGCGCGTCGTCCTTGCCGAGCGAGTTGAACGACAGGGCCCCGAGCCCCTCGAGCTGGGCGTTGAGGGCGCCGTGCTCCGGCGAGGTCATCACCGAGCCGATGAACTGGGCGCCGTCCTGGGTCACTGCCTCCTTGGCCACGCGCAGGGTGGTGGCGGGGTCCGCGTCGGTGCCCTTGACGAGCAGCTCGACCTTGCGCCCGTCGATGCCGCCGGCCTCGTTGACCAGGCGCACAGCGGTCTCCCAGCCCTTCACCGAGTCGGTGCCGAACTGGGCGAGGGCGCCGCTGGTGGGCGGGATCAGGGCGATCTTGATGGGTCCCTCCTCGGCGTCCCCGCCCGAGCTGTCACTGGCCGCGCCGCACGCGGCCATGGTGAGGGACAAGGTGACGGCGGTCGTCGCCGCCAGCAGACGTCGCTTCATGCGGAGGATCTCCTCGGGTCTCGGGAACACCGAACGCTCGGTGTGTCTCACGTCACGAAGTATGGTCTGATAGTTAGATCGGTTCGACCCTACAAGGAGGGGTTTTCGTCTATCCCCAAAGGGGGAGGCGGGTGCGGCCGGTGGCGGGGTGACGGGTGGAGGTCGGATGAGGCTCACGGTTGTCGTGCGCGGCCGCCGCATGTAACACGTTGATCGCTGCCCTGGCAGCCTGTTGCCGCGTGCAACACGGTGATCGCCGCGCTGGCATCCCGCTGCCACGTGCAACACGTGGTCCGCAGACCTGGCAGCCCGGAGACCGCGGGAATCCCCTGCTGGGTGCGGCGGGAACAGTCGCCAGCGGGCGGGAAGAGCCGTGATCAGCGTGTTACATGCGCGGCCGGCCGACCACCCAGCCCGCGCAACCCGTCGTACGCCGACCTGTCCCCCCGGACCGCAAAGGTCACCCACCGGGCACGCCTCGCACAGCAGTCGGCGCGCGGCAACAGCCGCGATCAGCGTGTTACATGCCCGACGGCCACCCCGACGGCCGCCCCAGGCCCACCGGGCCCACCACGCCCACCACGCCCACCACGCCCAGTGGCAGGCGAGGAGAAGGAGGAGGGGTCACGCCGGCTGCGCGACCTCGGTGCCCGGGACGTGGTCCGTGCGGGTACGCCGCTCGGAGCCGATGATGAGCACGACAGCCAGCACCACCGCGCCTCCGCCGACGAGGACGCCTGCACCGACGGACTCACCCAGAACGACGGCGCCCAGCACGACCGCGACGACGGGGTTCACGTAGGCGTGGGTGGCCGTGAGCGAGAGCGGCACGTTGGCGAGCAGCCAGGCGAAGGCGAGGTAGGCGGTGACGGAGCAGGCGAGCACCAGCCAGGCCATGGCGAGCCAGCCGCGTGTCGAGTAGGCGATGCTGACCTGCTCGCCGCTGCTGATGGCGAGGACGGTGGACGTGCCGGCGGCGACCAGCTGCTGGTAGGTCGCCACGGTCACCACGTCCGAGGGCAGCGCCAGGCGGCCCTGCAGGAAGGACCCGATCGTCCAGCTGATGCTGGCCCCGAGGCAGCACAGGGCGGCGAGCGCCGGGATCGCGCCACCGCCGCCCTGGCCCAGGCCGACCAGGGCGGCCAAGCCGCCGAAGCCCAGCACGACGCCGGCCCAGGTCGCTCGCGTGGGGCGGTCACCGGTGGCGAGGCGGATGAGGACCGCCCACGCAGGCACGGTCGCGACGATGAGTGCGGCGACCCCCGACGGCAGCCCCTGCACCTGGGCCAGGGCCTGGAAGCCGTTGCCGAAGCCCAGGAGCAGGATGCCCGTCACCACCAGCCCTGCCGCCTCGGCCCGGGTCACCCGCAGGGTCCGCCACCCGCGCCGCGCCGTGGCGATGACCGCCAGCAGGAGCGCGGCGACGACGTACCGCTGCGCCATCGCCTGGAACGGGTCGGCCTCGTCGACCACGAGCCGGATCGCGAGGTAGACCGAGCCCCACAGCACCCACACGGCCGCCATGCAGACGACCAGCGTGGACCGCGGGACGCCCGGCACCGCGTCAGTCACGGCGACCGGCCACGGTCACGCGAAGCGCGGTCGACGCTTCGCCACGAAGGCGGAGATCCCCTCCGCGGCCTCGCCGTCCTCGAACAGGCCCTGCTCCTGGTCGCGCTCGTAGGCGATGCCCTCCGCCAGCGGCAGGGCGAACGCGGCGTCGACGGTACGGACGACCGCCAGCTGGGCGGGCAGCGAGGACGTCACCAGCTCCTGGGCGAGCTCGAGCGCAGTCTTGACCACGTCCTCGTCGGTCAACCGGTCGACCAGCCCGATCTGCAGCGCCTCCGCCGCCCCGACCTGGCGGGCGGTCAGCATGATGTCGAGCGCGCGGCCGCGGCCGACGAGCTGCGTCAGCCGCTGCGTGCCGCCCGCGCCGGGGATGAGGCCGAGCTTGACCTCCGGCAGCCCGAGCTTCGCCCGCGGACCCGCGACGCGCATCGTGCAGGCCATCGCGAGCTCCAGCCCGCCACCGAGGGCGAGGCCGTCCACCGCTGCGATCGACAGCCAGGGCGACGCGGCCAGGCGGTCGTTGACCGCCCGCATCTTGTCCCCGTAGGCGAGGAAGGACTCCGCGTCGATCGTCGACATGTGCTTGATGTCCGCGCCGGCCGCGAAGAAGCCGTCCCTGGCCGAGGTGACCACCATGACCTTGACGTCCCCGGCCTGCTCGGCCGCGTCGATGGCGGCGTGGAGGCCGTCGAGCAGCGGGATGCCCAGCGCGTTGGCGGGCGGCCGGTCCATGGTCACGACCATCACGCCGGGCGACTCGGCGGTCCAGGTGACGACGGGGGTCTCGGTCATGGTTCCTCGATTCGGGTCGTGCTGGCCGTCAGGGACGGCGCGGGAAGCGGGTGAAGTCGGGGGTACGACGGGCCTTGAAGGACTCGCGTCCCTCCCTGGCCTCCTCGGTCCCGTAGAAGAGGAGGTTGGCGTCGTGAGCCAGCTGCTGGATGCCGGCGTAGCCGTCCTCGTGGGCGTGGAAGCTGAGCTTCGACATCCGCAGTGCACGTGGCGAGAGGGCGAGCATGTCCCGGCACCAGCGGACGGTCTCCGCCTCGAGGTCGGCGAGCGGGACCACGGTGTTGACCAGGCCCATCGCCAACGCCTCCTGGGCGTCGTACTGGCGGCAGAGGAACCAGATCTCCTTGGCCTTCTTCGGCCCCACGAGGTCGGAGAGGATGCTGGACCCGTAGCCGCCGTCGAAGGAGCCGACCTTCGGTCCCACCTGGCCGAAGACAGCGTTGTCGGCGGCGNGGCGTAGCCGGCGACCATCGCCACGATCGGCTTCGGGCACCGGCGCATGGCGACGTGGAGGTCGGTGACGTGGAACCGGCCCGTCGAGCTGGCGTCTAGCTGATAGCCGCTGTCCCCGCGGACCCGCTGGTCTCCCCCGGAGCAGAACGCCCGGTCACCAGCGCCGGTGAGGATGATGGCCCCCACCGCTTCGTCCTCGCGCGCCACCATCAGCGCCCGGTCGACCTCGACCAGCGTCTGCGGCCGGAAGGCGTTGTGGACCTCCGGCCGGTTGATCGTGATCCGCGCGATCCCCTCGGGGGAGGTCTCGTAAACGATGTCCTCGTACTGGCCGCTCGGGGTCCACTCGACGACGTCGGTCCCCCCTGTCATCGCGGCCGCCTGCACGTCGCCACGTCCACCGCCCTCACGCCATCGTCAGGCCGCCACTGACCGACAGCGTCTGGCCGGTCACGAAGCCCGCGCCGTCGGAGGCGAAGAAGGAGACGGCGGGGCCGATGTCCTCCGGGGTGCCCAGGCGCTTCATCGGGACGGCGGAGGTCATGCCGGCGATCACCTTCTCGGCGTCACCGCCGCCGGCGCCGTCGGCGAACTTGCGCAGGGCCGGGGTGTCCGTGGGGCCGGGGCACACCGTGTTGGCCGTGACGCCCTTGCGGGCGACCTCGCGGGCGAGGGTCTTGGTGAAGGCGATGATGCCGCCCTTGGCACCGGAGTAGACAGCCTCCATCGAGGAGCCGACGCGGCCGGCGTCGGAGCCGATGTTGATGACGCGGCCGAAGCCGCGCTCCATCATGCCCGGCACGACGGTGTGGATGACGCGCAGCGCACCCTTGTAGTTGATGTCGAGGATCTTGTCCCAGAAGTCCTCGGTGGTCTTCACGAACGGCATGAAGTCGTCCCAGCCGGCGTTGTTGACCACGACCTCGATCGGGCCGAGCTCGGCCTCGACGGTCGCGACGGCAGCCTTGACGGACTCCGTCGAGGTCACGTCGATCGACACGGCGATGGCCTCGCCGCCGGCGGCGCTGATCTCCTTCGCGGTCTCCTCGGCGACCGCCAGGTTGAGGTCGGCGACGGCCACGCGGAACCCGTCCCGTCCCAGCGTGGTGGCGATGCCCTTGCCGATGCCCTGGGCACCACCCGTGACCAGTGCGACGCGGTTGCTCATCTTCTTCTCCTTGTGGTGTGTCAGACGGCCGGGGACCAGATGACCGGCCCGGCGACGATCGAGTGGCTGGTGAGCTTGCGGCCGAGCGTGCTCTGCGCCTCGCGCGCGGCCTCGATGAGGCGCTCGAGGTCGAGCCCGGTGTCCACGCCCATCTCGTGGAACATGGACACGAGGTCCTCGGTCGCGATGTTGCCGGTGGAGCCGGCGGG